>CANQEB010000167.1 GCA_947594085.1 uncultured Lachnospiraceae bacterium
AGACAAAGAAAAAGGAGTGAGAGGAGTATGGAAAAAGGGCCGGCTCTGCCGAAAAACATACGCCAGATAGGGGAGATAAGCGGAAGAGAAAAGGTTTGCATTGAGGATTATGTGATGACCTGGATCCACAAGAGAGAGCAGCAGGAGGACAAAGGATATCTGGGGATTTTTTTCGGAGAACGGCAGGAGACGGAAGATTCTGTCTATGTATTTATCAGAGGGGTCTTCGAGGTACCGGCACAGATACAGGAGGCGCAGGAGAGGGAGGCGCTGCAAAAGGAGTATGAAAAATACTTTGGGGACTGGACCGTGCAGGGCTGCTGTGTGATTGGCATTTATCCGACAGAGCGTATGAAAACGCTGGGGACATGGATTCCGGAGGCGGGAAAGCTGATCTATCATCTTCAGGACCAGGAGGAGACGATCTATTGGACTGGGGAGGAGCAGTACCGCAGGCTGCGAGGGTATTTTGTCTTCTATGAGCAGAATAGAAAAATGCAGGAGTACCTGGCGGAGGTGTTCAGCGACAACAGCGTGGAGAAGGAAAGCGCGCCGGACCGCGCGATCCGTAGTTTTCGTGAAAAAGTAAAGGAAAAAGGAGAACAGAGGCAGAATAATTTCCTGCGCATAGCAAGTTCATTCTTTGTCATCACGGTACTGATTATTGGTGCGATCGTCGTAAATCGCATCGAGGATATTCGGGAGATACGCAATCTGCCTTCTGCAGAAGAAGTCTCCGTGTATCAGCCGCAGGCAGAGGTGGAGAGCGACTCGGATGACAATGTGGCAGAAGCCGAATCAACGATCAATGCGAGTGCGAATCAAGATGCAGCCGCGATGAGTACCGCCCAATACAACGCTGTGCAGCAGGCTGCGGAGGAGGCGACTTTGACTGGCTCGGACGCGTTTTGGGAGGAGTCCGATCTGGAGGACGCATCGGAGCAGCCTCAAGAAGAGTCAGAGTCTTCTGAAATTCAGGCAGACAGTACTGCAGGTCTGGCAGCTCCGGAAAGTCAGTTCGCTGCTGCTGACGCGACACAGATGACTACAGAAAATTCTGCTTCCGATCAGAAGGACGCGCAGGAAGCTATAGCGGTACGCCACACGCAGGCAGGGTACGTCATCAAAGAGGGTGATACGCTGGCAAAAATATGCAGCCAGTATTACGGGTCGATCGATCGGATCGAGGAGGTCTGTGAGGCAAATGGTATTGAGGACGCCAATGTGATTCTTCCCGGTCAGAGAATCGTGCTCCCATAGGCCAGAACAGGGCCTATTCGAAAAAGTGCAAGGTTTGGTTGCGTTTGCCGTCTGATTCTGCTATAGTATTTAGCGATGAGATTCATTTTATTATATGTAGAAAGAGAAAGAGTGGAACCATACGGCAGGGGAAATGGCAGAGGATTATCTGTTGTGTGCCGAGTGCCGGAAACAGAGATAAAAGGGACAACAAATGAATAACAAATGGAAAGAAAAATTGGACCGGATTCTCGAAAAGCTACATTTCTTGCGGCTGGACGAGGATCCGGACCAGGATGAGGAAATACAGGTCGAAGAGACTTTGCTGCCGTCCGATGATTCCCAGGAGGGGAATTCACTGGGAAATAGCTTCAGGGAAAAGCTTGCACAAAGCCGCAGATGGCTCTTCCGAAAAAGGATAATCGCTGCGGTGCTCGTGATCTGCATTGCCGGTGGATTTGTACTGTATAACAGTGTCCATGAGTTTCAGGATTATGTGATCACGTCCTCGATTCCCAATGAAGTGTCCGCGGGGACAAAGTATGAAGCGGCCGGGAAAAATCTGTACCGCTACAATACGGATGGCATTTCTTGTGTGACGAGAGACAATGAATTGAAGTGGAGCATTACCTACAATATGCAGGCGCCGATCGCGGACATCTGCGGCAATACGATGGCAGTTGCAGAGCAGCAAGGGAACCAGGTCTATGTAGTGAACAAAGAAGGGCTGATCGGAAATTTTGAGACGCTGCTGCCAATTCTTCGAATTCGTGTGTCCAGGCAAGGTGTGGTGGCGGTTGTCCTGCAGGAGGACGAAATCACTTGGGTGAATATGTACCGCGCGGATGGCACTTCGATCATGAGTGACAAGACTACACTTGCTGACTCCGGCTATCCGATGGATATCGATGTGTCTCCGGACGGACAGAAACTGGCTGTTTCTTATTTGAAGACAGACAAGGGAATTGTCTCAAGTGAAGTCGTATTCTACCATTTCGGATCCGCTGGGCAGGCGGAGGATGACCATGTGGTCGGACGTGAAAGCTTCGAGGAGGTTGTGATACCAGAGGTCTATTTTATCAGTGATTCGCGCTGCGCTGCGGTGTCAGACCGCGGATTTGTGGTCTTTCGGGGCATGGACGCGCCGAAGAAAACGGCATCAGTGGAGTTTGACGAGGAGATCATGAGCTGTTTCCACGATGAAGACGAGATTGGATTTTTGTTCAAGGGAAGCACGGAAGAATATAATTATCGCATGGAGCTGTACAATTACAGCGGAAGGCGCAAGGCATCCAAGGACATCAATGCTGAGTTTGAAGAGATCAAAATAGAAAACGGACAGATCCTGATGTACAGTGACAAGGGCTGTAGTATTTTCACAGCTTCAGGACGAAATCGGTTCTCTGCAGACTATGAGAAAGAGATTGCGGATATGTTTTATTTTTCGGAGTTCAGGAGATATCTGATCGTTACGAGGGATAGCTTTGACAAGATTCGTATCAGCTGACGACCGTTTCGTGGCACAGGGAGGCGGACATGAATATTCTTGAAATTATCATTATTGTGCTGACTGCGATATTCGCGGTTACGGGCTACTGCAAGGGATTTGTCATGAAATTGGCGTCCCTGCTCTCGCTGGTAATTTCTGTGGCGCTTGTGTCCATGTGCTTGCCCTATGTGACTGACTTTTTGAAGAACAGCACGCCGGTCTATGATATGATCGTGAAGCAATGCCGCGAGGTTGTGGAGGATCAGATCGCCAGTGTGCTTGACTCAGGCAGCGCGACAGAAGGAGCGCTCGACACCTACCGAGACATGGGGCACGAGCCGGACAGTTTTACGCAGAGAGAGCTGATCGAGAATCTCCCTCTGCCGAAGTTTTTCCGGGAGCAGCTTCTTGGGAACAATACCAGTGAGGGTTATCAGAAGCTTGGCGTGTCAACCTTCCAGGAGTATATCGTACACTTCAATGCGACAGTGATTCTGAATGTTGTCTCTTTTGTCGTGGCGTTTTTGCTGGTGCAGATTGCTCTCAGAATGGTGATTGCTGCCCTTGATATCTTGTCGCGGGCGCCTGTGCTCAGTCTGATCAACCGTGTGGCCGGGTTGTTGCTTGGGTTGCTTCAGATGCTATTTCTGCTGTGGATTTTTTTCATGGTGGTCTCAGCTGTCTCTGCGACCGAAATAGGTTTGTACCTGATGTCCATGGTTCAGGAGAGCAGGATTCTTGGCTATCTGTATGATTCGAACCTCTTCATGCGCATTGTGCTGCAGGTTGCGGGGATGTTTTTGTAGAACTCGGGGTTAAGGGGAGAACGGAAAAGATTATGAAATAAGGTGGCGGGTACAAAAATGCATATAATAATCAGACCGTCAGCGATCATCAGGCAGAATTATAATACGATTTCTAATCTGTGCAGAGAGACGCAGGAGCCGGTTTTTTTGACGAAAAACGGTGTGGGCGATCTGGTGGTGATGGATATCAACACGTTCAATCGAAGAGAGCGTCAGTTAGAAACTCGTGAACGGTTGGTAGAGGCTGAGGAGCTGCGCTTGATGGGTGTGCGAGACATACAGGCCGATGCAGTCTGCGAAAAATTGAGCAATATAACTCAGCAAAAATATACCTCAAGGGAACCGACGGAGGATAAAGCCAGATTTCGGGTCGAGTTTGCCCCGGACGCATTATACCGACTAGAAAATCGGACATTGCAGCAATTAGAGGACGAAGGAAAAGCGGCCGCACATGTTTTATTAGACAGACTTGAGGCTTGTATTGCAGTGTTGAAGGAAAATCCGATATCTGGCGGCATACATATGAAAGGGCTTCCAAAGCGATATCGGATAATAGATGTGTATGCCGGACTTTTTTTGATTTACCAGGTTGATGAAGAGGCAAAATGTGTGAAGATTGATGGAATGATCGAAAATCGCACAGAAATTTCTAATTGACAAATATGCAGGCCGGTGGTACACTTTAACACAACAAAGGATGAAACCGATGAGAAAGAATAGTAGGCATTTGATGTGACATCGCAGAGAGCTGCAGGTGGTGAGATTGCAGTATGGAGCCGTTTGCCGAATGGACTTTTGAGGGCGGCCTGAAATCCTCGGAGAGTAGGCGTCGCCGGGAACCGAACCCGTTATCAATCAGGAGTGTATAAGCGTACACGCGAAAGTGGACATTATGTCAAAGTGAGTGGCACCGCGATAATAGATTTTATTACCGTCTCAGAAAGATTCTGGGGCGGTTTTTTTCGCGAAAGCAATGAGCCGTGCAAAGCGCACCATTGGTGGGAAAAGCGAAGCATTTTCGAGGTTGAGCATGGTTCACTCACCGGTTAGTCCTTTGAATCGGCCGATCGGCCTAAAAGAAAAGGAGAGATTATTATGAAGAAAGTATTGACAGGCGTAGTCGTATCCGCAGCAGCTGCGATGATGATCGCGGGCGCTGCGTCCGCGAAGGAGTACAAGGTGGGCATCCTCAAGTATGTGGACGATGCTTCCCTGAACCAGATTGAGGCAGCGATCGAGGCAGAACTCGACGCGATCTCTGCAGAGGGTGAGGACACTTTCGTCTATGAAGGCAACGTACACAACGGACAGGGGGACGGAACGGTCATAAACCAGATATTGACCCAGATGTTCGATGACGAGGTAGATGTGATTATTCCGATCGCGACCCCGGCGGCACAGCTTGCGCAGACAGCGACGGAAGACAATCAGATCCCGGTGGTATTCTCCGCGGTATCCGATCCGGTGGGCGCTGGCCTCGTCGAGAGCATGGAAGCTCCGGGCGCGAACATCACGGGCACGAGCGACGCTCTGAACACGAAGGCGATGCTGGATCTGATGTTCATCGCGAACCCGGACGTCGACTATGTGGGACTGCTTTACAGTCAGTCCGAGGACGCTTCCAAGCAGGCGATCGCGGACGCAGAGGCATATCTGAAAGAGAAGGGTATCGAATACATCCCGAAGACCGGCACAAACAACACCGAGGTGATTCAGGCGGCGACCGAGCTCATCGCGGAGGGCGTCGACGCGATCTTCACACCGTCCGACAATACGATCATGACGTCTGAGCTCGCGATCTACGAGGGATTCCTTGACGCAGGCATCGCACATTACGGCGGAGCGGATTCCTTCGCTCTGAACGGCGCGTTCTGCGGCTACGGCGTAGACTACACGAACCTTGGCACGGCTACGGCTGACCTTGCGGTGGAAGTACTGCGCGGCGCGGATCCGGCTGAGACCCCGGTCCTGACCTTCGACAACGGTATCGCGACGGTCAACACCGAGAGCGCGGAGGCGCTCGGCCTGGACTACAGCGGCTTTGCGGAGGTCTGCACGGACGTTGTGGAGACAGTGACTGCTGAAGAGTTCGAATAAAGGGAATTCGTGTTTAACGTACATTGGCAACCCGGACGCCCGATGGGAATTGTCGATACCACGGCAAACACGTTCTCACTCGATTCGGCAACGCAGCGGTACTA
>CANQEB010000168.1 GCA_947594085.1 uncultured Lachnospiraceae bacterium
GTCTTACAAAATGACTTTTTCTTTGACTCTTGATTCGGATCCGGCTGAAGACTTCCGGAGCTGAGTGCCGGTCGTCCTGAATAGAAGCCTACTCGCATCTTGTAGCTGCCCGCACCCGGCACGGAGTCAACCAAAAGTGTCACTCCGTCTCTGAATTCCTCTTCCGCTATCGCATTGTCCTCACCGTCTTCATTCACACCGATTGACCAATCCCAATCAGGAACCAGCATTGGATTCTGTGGCGGCAGCAAGACCGCTTCTGTCTCGGTCGGTGGCTGTGTCTCGCTCTGAGGTTCGGTCTCCGACTGTGTCTCGCTCTGAGGCTCGGTCTCCGTCTCTTCCTCTGTAATCGGCTCTATTTCAGACTCGGATTCGGTTTCGCTTCCATTTCCGCTACCGCCGCCTGACGAGCCTCCGCCTGACGCCGGGCCAATCATTGCCCCGGCTCCGCCGCCTGTACTCACCGGCGCAGCCCCACTGCTCTCTTCCTGCTGATCCCAGAAACGCACACTGTTATGGTATGCCGACGCACTTGACAGCATCTGGCAATAGTAGACGCTGAACGTGCCATCGCCATTGCTCTCAACAGAATAGCCATCCTTCACCGTATACGTCTCAAGCGTCTTCTGCGCTCCAGCTCCCGTCTCGGCAATTGTCTGCAGCTCTGACTCCTGGCCAGAAGCGCTTTCCTGCGTCTGCTCTGTCCCTGTCGTCTGCTCTGTCTGCAGCGCACTGAGCAACGCTCCGATCTGCGCCCCGCTTGCATCCAGCGTCTGCTCCGCCGCAGCGGCAGCCTCGCTCTGACTCCCGGATGGGAGCAGAATTCCATTCTCAAAGAGTCTCCGCAGTGAAAGGTTTTCTCCAATCAGATAACCCAGCTTCGCATTTCCTCCGTTCATCTCGATCGGATAGATACGCGCATGCGCCAGCTCATCCACAAACTCTGCAGGAATCGCCAGTCTCCCGTTGAGCGCCTTGAAGTCGGCATCCTCGGCATCACCGCTTGCGATCTCCTGATTTCCTGAATTGATAACAATCCCTTTCAGAAGGTAATTTCCTTCTACCACATCTCCAAGCAATTCCGCGCGGTACACTGCAGGCCGAACCTTCAAGTTCTTGAAATTGACGTTATTTCCCTCACGCGATATGTCGTTCTCACTCGTCTGGATAAATCCGTCTGTTGCGGCAAGCTTATTCCTGGCCGGGATCAGAGCATTCAGCGATACCTTTTTGGATGGATCATACTCCTCGCCGCTGTCCTGCGCCGACCCTTCTCCGGCAGAAGAACCGGAACCTATCACCTTCGTCGGGCATACCTGCACACTAAAGCTCAGCCGTACATCCTCGTCTTCACGCTCCACGGAACCCTCCGACGCGCCCTCTGTTCCGTTGTTGAACAAATCCGACAATTTGTATGGCAACTGTGTCAATCCGATCTCCTTCTGATAAGAAGATTTTGTTGTCTCACCCGTCTCGCCAGCTTCCACCTGCATCTGCATGGTAAATTTCAGAATGCACTGTTCAGGATCCTTATAATAATCACGATTCACAAGCTGCAGCGCATACGTCCCTTCCTCGTCGAGAATTACTTCCGGCCTCGGATCGAGCAAGGTCGGGCGAATCTTTAAAGTGTAGGTCGCGATATCACCCACCTGCTTAGTGCCGTTATAGGAATAATTTACCACAGACACCTTGATCCATTTTCCCATCCACGACTCGGAAACGCGCACTGTGTAGCTTGTGGTCGTCCCACCGTAGAACGTCGCTCTGTGCACCAGGTTATCTTTGCTCTCTATGTCTCCGCTGTCTGCTTCATCACGTGAATCATAGCAGCGCAGCTCGAGCACTGTCCTGTAAACCTCGCCTGTCGCTTTGCTCTCTTCTGTATTATCTCCGGGGTTCTCCTCTCCGGGATCCGCTTCATCTGGATCATCATTCTCCTGATTGCTCCAGGTAATATCCAGGAAACCACCGTTGTTCGCAGCTTCCAAATCCGTCGCAGGCGGAGTGGAGCCGACTTCAACCGTCTCTCCTCTTTCTAATTTCAGGCATGCTTCCGCCAGCGCAGACTCCAGGCGATTGTAATTGCCTCTGCAATCTTGGCGATGGCTCTCATCATTCGGGTCAAATGTAGACGACCCAGACGAATCAAGCACATTCTGTGCTTTCAGATAAGATCTGTCTGACTTTAATTCAGCGTCAGCGACACCGCTCTTGTAATCGCCGTTTTCAAAGTTTACCGCAGACCCGACTCCAGCTGTGCCGATCGGTATTGGCACGAATGCCTCCTCACTCTTCTCTGCTGAATAGTAGTAGACGTCCTTTCCGCCGTATCGCACTTCCGTGTCCACATAATTCGCAGATTCTTCCTTTGGTGCCGTTGGATATTTGACTTCCGCCACTCCAATACTATTCTTAATCGTCATCTGCCCCGACGTAAGCTGCTCACCGTTCACATCCAGCGCCACCGCACCGTCAGAGCCGTTGTAGACATTGGCTGCCAATCCGGCAAACTGAGCCTCCTGATCCTCTGTCGGCCGTCCATAGTTGCGGCAGCGGTTCAGCGTCAAGGCAATGTTTCCGGCTTTCCCGCTGTTGTACACTGTGATTCCGGCACCACCCTGATCGATGGCTCCTGCATTCGCACAGTCCGTAATAGTTACGGATGGATTCCCCGGCATTCCGTTTCCAACCGTTATTACCTGCGTCTCCGCGGCAAGTGAAGCGATACCTGCCCCGAACGAGTTCTCAATTATTCCAAAATTGTCGCAAGCGATTACATTCACGCTCTGGCTCCCGCCCATATTCGAGAAACCACCGACAATGCCTGCCGCCGTCGCCGGGCTTGCTGCCTGAATGGTAGCCGCAGTATCACCACGATCGGACGTCGGTTCCGAAGCCGGCGTTGACCGCCTGCCGTTCTCACATGCGCGAATGCTTCCGCTCGCAGTAGAGGCCCAATCGCCTAAAATACCGCCTGCTCTGCTGGCCGCACTCACAGAAGCATAGTTCACACAGTCCTGAATGCTGACCTCAACTCCCGGATTGGTCCCCGCATCGAGCGTCACCTGCCCGATGATTCCGCCAGCCGCCTGTCCGGCGCTCGTAACCTTTGCGTAATTCCTCAAATCGCGCACCGCAGATGCAGATGTGTGCAGGCCGATAATGCCGCCGGCCGGTCCTGGGGTTCCGTCTGCTTGAATCAACCAATTGCTTCCGCTGTTCGTACCATATACAGACGCATTCTCTCCGTTGACACCCACTACACCACCTGTCGCCAATGCGTTTGTAGTCGTGATCGTCATCTGCAATGCATTATTGTCGTTTTCTTCCCCGTCGGTCGTCGGAACGATATTCCTGATTACTGCGTTGCCGACATTGCTGCCTGCAACACCGCCCACATAGCTTCCGCCAAGCGCATTGATATCCAACGATGCGGTGGTACCTGCAGCAAGCTTGCAAACTTCAATGATGCCTCTCCCTGCATTGACACCGGCAATGCCACCATAGGACATCGGATTCTGTGCATTTCCATTGCCCGTCACTTTGCCGGTATAAATCATATTGCTGATCGTGCCTTCGTTCCGGCCGGCAATACCGCCGATCGTCACCGGACTCTCGATCGAATCCTGCAAGTCAAGCTTAACCAGCGCATATGCCGCACCAGCATCGCCTTCGGTATCTGTATCCTTGTCAATCTTGCCGTAATTCTCTCCGACAATACCGCCAACATTTGCTGCTGCAGAGGCACTGATCGATATCTGTCCCGGATGCTCGGTGCCGCCGATGTCGCTTACCAGAACCGTTCCACTGTTCCATCCTACAAAGCCGCCGGCCCTGCTGCCGCCCGTAACTGTAACCTGCGGGCTGATCTTTTCTATTGTTCCCGTGCTTGCATTTGTCCCTGCAATTCCGCCCACATTTGCATCGGCCCGGTTGACCGTACCTACTATAATCGGCGTCGCTTCCGTGACGTCGGAGATCTCACTATAATTGATCCCGGCAATACCACCGACATCCGTACCGCTCGCACTGATTTCCGTCGAGGAAGCACCTTCTATCTTGCCGTAGTTCTCCGCAGCCACACCGCCGACGACACTGTTGCCGCCGACCTTGACCGCCGCACTCTTCTTGATCTGTGCCCTCCCGGTCTCGTCCGCCGCCGTGTAACCGTTCAAGCCGACAATACCACCTACATTGCTTCTGCGGAGTCCGTCTGCATTCACACTTGCCGCTGTACATTCTTCGATCGTACCTTCGTTGACTTCCGCTACGCCGCCGAGATATGTCGCGCCGTCAGCCGTTACCTTTGACCCTTCTCCGAGTCGGCAATTTCTGAGAATCGTATTCTCTGTCACATAGCCGATAATGCCACCGCTGAAGCTGTATTTCTTGCCGTCACCATACTTTCGAAGCTGCTCCGGAGCCTCCAGGCTGCCTGAGGCAGTCACCGCCACACTTCCTGTATAATCCTCTATGGTAAGGCTCGTCTGTAATGCGTTATAGCCAAGCACGCCACCCGCAAAGACTTGCGCCGACACTGCCGGAACCTGTTCCGCATCCGGGGAAGACGGCATACTGTACTGAATCCTAAGAGAGCCGCTTCCCGCGCTATCTTCCGCGTCTATTTGGAACACCGTGTCCGCCGCCATAAACGGATCCGTCCCAGCACTTCCCGCCACAGGCTGTGCTGCATCTCTTAACATTCTTACCACATCGCCAACCGCAGTGCCTTCTGAGCTCTGCGTGAGGAGTGTACCCAGCTTCTCCTGCGACACCACACGATTGTAACCGAACAGACCACCGGCAAATGCGCTTCCGGCCAGCACCTGAGTCGCACCGCCATTTGCTTTGATCGTAACCTCTCCTGCCGGTGCTATAATATTGGCACCCGCATAACCTCCCACATAGCTGTTGCCGGATACACCCGCTGCACTCCAGGTAAGTTCCGCTCCACCGTTATACAGCGCAGCCGATGTGTTCAAGCCAATCACACCGCCCACGAAATTTACACCGTCAACAGTGATGCCATTTGTCACGCAGTTAGTGAGGACAGCATTATTCGCTGTGCCATCATTAAGTCCGGCGACACCGCCCACATAATTGCGGCCCGCTACGCTTCCCACAACTGAACTTCCGGAAACACTGCCTTTGTTGCAGCCGGCAACGCCGCCCACATAATCTGCATATCTGCCGCCAAGACTGTTGAATAAATCTCCTGCCGCCGCGCCCGACACGCTCGCCGTGCAGTTCTCGATTGTCCCTGCATTCGCGCCGGCAATGCCGCCGACATAGACCGCAGTATTCTCCGCCTGATTTATATTCTCCGCCATTGCAAGGCCGGTAAAGTTCCATTCAGACACTGTAGCACTGCTGCTCGAAATGTCTGTATGATCGATTGCACTCAGTTCCTTTTCCGTGCTCAGCGCACCGTTCACACCGACAATACCCCCGACGAAACGCCGACCGATCACGGTCGCACCACACGTACCGACCGTACCGCCTGTCAGCGCGTTCGTGCCTGCGTTCATTCCGACAATACCGCCCACAAAGTTTTCTCCTAATATATAAGAAGAAACGCCCTCCGCAGCACCCACCGAACAATTCTCTATCGTTGCCGTTCCTGTCAGATAGCCGGCAATGCCGCCCACGAAGCTTCCCTGCAACCTCCTGGACACCTCTTCGGCCGACAGTACGCCGCCCTCTGCGTCGCCTGCCTGCGG
>CANQEB010000169.1 GCA_947594085.1 uncultured Lachnospiraceae bacterium
GACGAGATCGTTTCCTCCGACGTGATCGGTATGAGATTCGGTTCTCTGTTCGACGCTACGCAGACCATGGTTATGCCGCTGGGCAATGGCACGTCTCAGGTACAGGTTGTTTCCTGGTACGACAATGAGAATTCCTATGTAAGCCAGATGGTTCGCACGATCAAGTACTTCGCTGAGCTTGCATAATCAATCGTAATTGCAGTTAAGACCTGAAAAGAGGTCCGGTCGAGTTGGGCCGGGCCTCTTCTTTTCAAAATAATTTTAGGAGGTAAATTCCAATGCTTAACAAGAAATCTGTTGACGACATTAACGTAAAGGGCAAGAAGGTCCTGGTGCGCTGCGATTTCAACGTACCGCTCAAGGACGGCAAGATCACGGACGAGAACCGTCTTGTGGCGGCGCTCCCGACGATCAAGAAGCTCATCGCGGACGGCGGAAAGGTGATCCTTTGCTCCCATCTGGGCAAGCCGAAGGGAGAGCCGAAGCCGGAGATGTCCCTGGCGCCGGTGGCAGCGCGCCTTACCGAGCTGCTCGGCCAGGAAGTGAAGTTCGCGGCTGACGCCAATGTAGTAGGTGAGAACGCGAAGGCAGCGGTAGCGGCGATGAAGGACGGCGACGTGGTGCTTCTTGAGAACACGCGCTACAGAGTAGAGGAGACGAAGAACGGTGAGGCATTCAGCAAGGAGTTGGCTTCCCTGTGCGATGTATTTGTAAACGACGCGTTCGGCACGGCGCACAGAGCGCACTGCTCGAATGTCGGTGTGACCGAGTATGTGGACACCTGCGCGGTAGGCTATCTGATGCAGAAGGAGATTGACTTCCTCGGCAACGCGGTGAACAATCCGGAGCGCCCGTTCGTGGCGATCCTGGGCGGCGCGAAGGTGGCGGACAAGCTGAACGTGATCTCGAACCTGCTTGAGAAGTGTGACACACTGATCATCGGCGGCGGCATGGCTTACACCTTTCTAAAGGCGAAGGGTCTTGAGGTAGGCACTTCTCTCGTGGACGACACGAAGATCGATTACTGTAAAGAGATGATGGAGAAGGCTGAGAAGCTTGGCAAGAAGCTGCTTCTTCCGGTCGACACGACGATCGCGAAGGCGTTCCCAGATCCGATCGACGCGGAGATCGAGATCTCCGTTGTGAAGTCCGACGCGATCCCGGCTGACATGATGGGCCTGGACATCGGCACGGAGACAGCCGCTCTGTACGCAGACGCAGTGAAGTCCGCAAAGACCGTTGTCTGGAACGGCCCGATGGGCGTGTTCGAGAACCCGATCCTCGCGAAGGGCACGATCGCGGTGGCGAAATCTCTGGCGGAGACCGACGCTACGACGATCATCGGCGGCGGCGACTCTGCGGCGGCAGTGAACCAGCTCGGCTTCGGCGACAAGATGACACACATCTCCACGGGCGGCGGTGCTTCCCTTGAGTTCCTCGAGGGCAAGGACCTTCCGGGCGTAGTGGCAGCCCAGGACAAAGAGTAAGCACTTGACGATTGGCGAGCCGAAGGCGAAGACAGAGTCTAGTGCGAACTTTCATAAATCATTAACTATAGAAGGAGAACAATACAATGGCGCGTAAAAAAATCATTGCAGGCAACTGGAAAATGAACATGACTCCGAGCGAGGCGGTCAAGCTTGTCGAGACGCTGAAGCCGCTCGTGAAGAATGACGAGGTGGACGTGGTATTCTGCGTTCCGGCGATCGACATTATCCCGGTCGTCGAGGCGGCGAAGGGCACCAACATTCAGGTCGGTGCGGAGAATATGTATTTCGAGGAGAAGGGTGCTTACACGGGCGAGATCTCCCCGAACATGCTGACCGACGCAGGTGTGAAATACGTAGTGCTCGGCCACTCCGAGAGAAGAGAGTACTTCGCGGAGACCTCCGAGACGGTCAACAAGAAGATGCTCAAGGCATTTGAGCACGGTATCACGCCGATCATGTGCTGCGGTGAGACGCTCGAGCAGAGAGAGCAGGGCATTACGATGGATTGGATCCGTCAGCAGGTGAAGGTTGGCTTCCTGAATGTAACCGCAGATCAGGCAAAGACGGCCGTCATCGCTTACGAGCCGATCTGGGCGATCGGAACCGGCAAGACGGCGACGACCGAGCAGGCGCAGGAGGTTTGCGCAGGCATCCGTGCGTGCATCGCTGAGATCTACGACGAAGCGACGGCTGCAGCGATTCGCATTCAGTACGGCGGCTCTGTGAACGCGAAGACGGCTCCGGATCTGTTCGCGCAGGCAGACATCGATGGCGGTCTCGTGGGCGGCGCTTCCCTCAAGGAAGAGTTCGGCCAGATCGTGAACTACAAGTAATCCCTGACTTCAAATCACAAGGACAATATTAAAAACAACCCCAAAAGACGGTTCGCCGGCAGTAGGTATATCACAGCTATTGTCGGTTGAACCGTCTTTCTTTTTACAAATTCTTTCGTCTCGACATAGCAAGTGCACAAAAATGGTATAGACGAAATAATTTGTGAAATAATATGAAAGAATAACGGAAAATAATACATAATTTTGTACAAATCGACCAAAAAGATATTGCTATATTGTGAGAAAAAGAGTAAAATAACAAGAATAAAAGACATATATAATGTCGAAAGACAATGCAGCTTTGGGGGATTTATGAAGGAGTTTTTGTTTATCGGGTACAGTCTGTCTTCGCTGATATCCATCTTATGCCTCTATCTGATCTTGAGACAACGGCCGGGTGAGGGGCAGAAATCAGTGCAGACGCTGACGAGCTTTATCTGTATTCTGATGACCGGCTACTGGCTCAGCATTAACGCGTCCACGCTCGAGGGAATGGTGATCGCGCAGAAGGTGATCTACGCCGGCGGCTGCTATGTGTATTTTTATATGCTGCTGTTCTATTTGAATTTCTGCAGAATCAGGATTCCGAGGATCGTCAGCGAGTTGCTGCAGGCTTTCAGTTTTTGTATGCTGATCATCGCGTTCACGTTTGACCGTCATCAATTGCTGTATCGCTCCTATTCTCTGGGAGAAGCGAATGGAGTTCCCGTTCTGGAGAAGGAATACGGGATCGCGCATCATGCGTACATCGCGATGATGGCGTGCTACTGCGTCGCGTTCATTGTGCTTGCCGTGCGTTATTACCGGACTCATCTGAAAGGAAGACGCAGGACGCAGTCGCTGATCCTGCTTTTTGTCGCACTGTGTCCGACCGCCTCCTATATTCTGCAAAAGACTGCTTCAAAGGTCGATCTGGTGCCGTTCGGACTGTGCATCAGTCTTGTTCTGATCATCTATCTGATCTATGTAGAGCGCATCTATGACGTCACGGGGCTGGCGAAGGACTATGTGTTCTCCAGTATCGACGATACGGCGCTGATTGTGATTGATACCGATCAATATTACAAGGGGAGCAATGAGCTGGCGAAGGAGCTGTTCCCGGTGCTGAAATCCGCGAGCACCATGGAACGGCTGGAGACGCTCTCACAGCTTCTGGGAGATCTGAAGACGGATGAGGAAGGCTTCATTCTGGTGGGGGACAAGGTCTACGAGCCAAAGGTGAAGAAGGTCCAGAACAAGGGCAGGACTGTAGGCCACGTGATCTGGATCTCAGACGTCACGGTAGAACGTGAGCATATCCGGTTTGTGGAGAATTATCAGAAAAAGCTGGAGCACGACGTGAAGGAAAAGACGGAGCACATCGAGCAGCTCCAGCAGAAGATCGTGCTTGGCATGGCAAATATCATAGAAAACCGTGATGCCAATACCGGCGGCCATATCAGAAGGACAAGCGATGTGGTGAGCATCTTGGTCGATGCGATTCAGAAGGATGGTCAGCTTGGGTTGTCCGAGGAATTCTGCACGACGATCGTGAGGACCGCGCCGCTGCACGATATCGGAAAGATCGCGGTGGAAGACCGGATCCTGAAAAAGCCCGGGAAATATACGCCGGAAGAATTCGAGATCATGAAGACGCACACGACGAAGGGTGCCCAGATCATTCCATCCATGTTGCGCGATGTGACCGATGAGAATACACTCAGAATCGCCTGCAACATCGCGAAATATCACCACGAGAAATGGAGCGGTCAGGGATATCCGGAGCATCTCTCCGGCGAGAACATCCCGATTGAGGCGCGTATCATGGCGATCGCCGACGTCTACGACGCGCTGGTCAGTGAGCGCTGTTATAAGGAGGCAATGTCCTTCGATCAGGCGTATGACATCATCACGGAGTCGATGGGCTCTCATTTCGATCCGGGGTTGGAGAAATATTTCATACAGTGTCGCGCCGAGTTGGAGGAATATTATACATACGCAAACCAGAAACAGGTGAAGGCGGCGGAAGTGTAAGGACTCAAGGGATATATTTTTGAGGTTTCTCATAAAAATTTAGAATTTTCTTTTTGCAGTATAGACGCAGATGTCAGAGAATGAATTGCCCTGGCTTCTGCGTTTTTGTGTGCAGGCATTTATAAGAATATTTGTACAAGCGAGGATTTGTATACAAAAAGGACTTGCCATAATCACGAATATCGGGTATTATATTTGATGTTGTAAAGCACTGCTGAGGTAAAGTGAGAAAGCGAAAGGCATATGAAAAGAGAAAAAAAGAAGATATTCGGCGTCAGTGAAAGACTTTTGTCATTGATTTGTTTCTTACTTATCATTATATTCTGGTGTGTTGGCTCCTATGGCGGAATGGTAAAGGATATTTTCCTCCCATCTCCGAGTGCAGTGATCGAGAAGATCATCTCAATGGCTCGCGATGGGTCTCTCTGGGCGAACTGCTGGGAGTCTACTTATCGCGTGCTGGTCGGGTGGATCTGGTCGGTGATCATTGCCCTTCCGATGGGAATGCTGATGGCAAATTCCAGAAAGGCCAGTGCGTTTGTGCAGCCGATCATCGAATTTGCCCGGTATCTGCCGGTGGTTGCTTTGGTTCCACTGACTCTTTTGTATCTGGGAATAGGCGAGAGCCAGAAGTACACGATCATCTTTCTGGGAACCTTTTTTCAGCTGGTATTGATGGTCTGTGACACGGTGTCCGGTGTCGACAACAATATGATTAATGCGGCCAGGACGCTTGGAGCGAGTCGGATGCAAGTCTATCGAGAGGTGATTTTTCCGGCTGCGCTGCCTGGGCTGATGGACGATTTTCGCCTGACAATCGGTTGGGCCTGGACTTATCTCGTCGTCGCGGAAATGGTAGCGGCGGATAATGGCCTTGGCTACATGATCTTGCGGTCGCAGCGGTATCTGGCGACGGATACAATTTTTGCGGGACTAATTCTGATCGGACTGATCGGTCTTGTGACGGACTGGATATTCCGGATTCTCTCAAGACTGGTGGCGCCGTGGCAGGAACGGCTGACGGACAAGTGACGCAGCGGCGGTGGAAAATATGGCGTGAGGGAATTGACACATCGCGGGCTGCGACTGCGTTTCGCGCCAGGCAGCAAAGAATAACAGGAGTGATAGGATGGAGCAGAAGCTGAAGCTGCAGGTGAAGCATCTGAATAAAATATTTGAGGACACAAAGGGTGGCGAGGTAGTTGCTTTGCGCGATGTGAGTCTCGAGGTGCGGGAATCCGAGTTTGTCATGATTGTCGGACCGTCCGGCTGTGGAAAGACGACGCTCATCAATGTGATCGGTGGGTTGGAGACTGCTTCTTCGGGAGAGGTACTTCTGGATGGCAGGCCGGTCGAGGAGCAGAAGTACCTCTCCCGAAGAAGCAG
>CANQEB010000170.1 GCA_947594085.1 uncultured Lachnospiraceae bacterium
CAATACAGAAAAATAAATTTGACATAAAAAAATAAGCCTGACAAGGCTTTCCAGAGATAGGGGTGTCAAAAACCCGAAACGACAGAAATTTAATTAATGTACAAATAAAACGTGAATATCTTCTCGCTCCAATTAACGGACAAAATTAATGCATCAAAATATGGTTGGCAATAATTAAAATTGATTTTTTAAGTGTGTAAGCATATTTTTGATTGACATATATATAATAATAATGTATAATCAGTACTAGATGTATGAACATCAATTTTCCACTATTTATAGTGAGTTTCATCATCAATTTTCCAAAAATGCCCAGTAATCACTGGGCATTTTTGTTATGAAACATTATTACTCTACGGTGTCCGTTTATAGCCGCACTTCTAGGCATTGGCTGACAGAAAAGAAAATGATTGATTTCCTGAGACTTTTGTGTATAATAGGGTATGAATCACGCTCCGGGACGCAGGACGCTCCGGAAGCAACCTATTACCGGTCGCGAAAATGAGCGATCACGGTACCACAAGGAGGACAAAGATGAAAAAATTTACGGCACTTTTACTGACAGCTTCACTTGTTCTGGCTTCCGCCAGCATGGCGATGGCGGCTGAGACGGAGATGGAGACAGAGCCGACGCTTACCGTGGAGGAGAAGTCCGAGGGCGTCATGACGCACGACGAGTACGTGGCGGCGGCGGTGGACGACGAGGTCACGATCGAGACCTACGTTCAGGCAAAGCAGTCCTGGTGGGAGGACAAGGCGACGCTGTACACCCAGGATCAGGAGGGCGCATACTTTATCTACAATCTGCCCTGTTCTGAGGAGGATTATGAGAAACTTGAGGTCGGCACGAAGATCCGCGTGACCGGTTACAAGGCAGAGTTTAACGGCGAGATCGAGATCGACGGCGAGGGCGCTACCTTTGAGATCCTCGACGGCGAGTTTATCGCGGAGCCGCTGGATGCGACCGAGCTGCTCGGCACGGATGAGCTGATCGATCATCAAAATGAGTTTGTCACATTCAAGGGCATGACGGTCGAGGCGAAGGAAGACGCGGAGGGCAACGAAGTTGCTTTCCTGTACAAGGACGGCTCTGGTCAGGACGGCGACGACCTGTATTTTGACGCTTCCGTAAACGGTGAGACCTACACCTTCACGGTGGAGTCCTATCTGTGCGACAACACGACGGATGTCTACAATGCAGTCAAGGAGCTAAAGGTTGGCGACGTGATCGACATGGAAGGCTTCCTGTACTGGTACGAGGGCGTGAACCCGCACATCACGTCCGTGACCGCGGCTGAGTAAGAAGACGCGCTGCAATTTCATATGAGACAGACAGGTCGGTGCACGAATTTCTGCACCGACCTTTTTCGACTTCCCTGCGACATAAATTTTCGCCCATTTTCGACAAAAATGTGTTTATATCGTCACATTCCCCCATAAATTTCGTTCTTATTGGCAGAGGGGTATACTGCATCACGGGGAAAACAGGCAGAATCATGTCGGTTTCTGCGATAAGATTTTCTTGCCAAGACAAGAGGTTGTTATATAATACAAGTAGTTTTTGTGCGTGACAATTTTTGGTAAGGGCCCCCAAAAAGTGCAGCGGTGCAACGACAAACTATTGAAAACAGGGGAGGATTTGGTAATGGGAAAGCTTAATATCGCGATCGCCGACGACAACGAGAGGATGGTGCAGCTACTAGATCACATCGTCAGCAGCGACGAAGAGCTGGAAGTTGTCGGAAAAGCAGGAAACGGGGAGGAACTTATCGAGATTATTCGGGAGAAGAAGCCGGATGTTGTCCTTTTGGACATTATTATGCCAAAGCTGGATGGGCTGACGGTGATGGACCGTGTCAATCATGACCAGAATCTGAAAAAGCCAGCGTTTATTGTGATCTCTGCCGTCAGCCAGGAGAAGATGACAGAGGACGCGTTTGAACTGGGTGCAGATTATTATATCTTGAAGCCATTCGACAACGATATGGTTGTGAATCGCATCAAGCGTGTGAGGGCGCGACACCAGAAGAATTATGCGAAACCTAAAAAATCGGGCTCTTATGAGAGCAAAAAAGAATATATGGAGCATAACCTGGAGACGGATGTTACGAATATTATCCATGAGGTCGGTGTTCCGGCGCATATCAAGGGATACCAGTATCTGCGCGACGCGATTATCATGTCGGTGAACGATATGGAGATGCTCAACTCGATCACAAAGATCCTGTATCCGACGATTGCGAAACGACACCAGACGACGCCGAGCCGCGTGGAGCGCGCGATCCGGCATGCGATTGAGGTGGCATGGAGCCGGGGAAAGATGGACACGATCGACGAACTGTTCGGCTACACCGTCAGCAATGGGAAGGGAAAGCCGACAAATTCCGAGTTTATCGCGCTGATCGCGGACAAGATCCGACTGGAGTACAAGAACAGGGCGTGACGTTTTCCGGCCGGATATGCGGAGCTTACAGAGATAGTCGTGTGCAAGATACTGCTCACTCCGTGACCAACGACGCGAAGCTAGTCCTTTAGGGTAACTTGTAGTTTGGGCATACAAATTCGCTTCGCGAAGCCCAAACTGCCTCTTGAATCACTTTCTTACGACCTCAGCAGCAAGTGCTTCGGTCTGGTCTGAACAGTAATAAAAACATACAATATTTATGAAAATGGGCGAATAAATGCTTTTCATTATGCGGGAAATGAGTTATAATCAAATTGATCTCGATAATGTCGAATAAGCGGAGGTTCGTATATGAAAAGAATATTGTATGTGACATCTGAGGCGGTACCGTTTATCAAGACGGGTGGTCTTGCGGATGTGGCCGGCTCCCTGCCGAAGTGTTTTGACAAGAACGAATTCGACGTGCGCGTGATTCTGCCAAAATATCAGTGCATGAGTGAAGAGTGGAAGAGCAAGATGAACTATGTGACACATTTCTACATGGATCTTGCGTGGCGTTCTCAGTATGTTGGCGTGTTGGAGATGCAATACGATGGCGTACAGTTTTATTTTATCGACAATGAATATTATTTTTCTGGGGCGAAGCCATATGGAAATATATATCAGGATATTGAGAAATTTGCATTTTTCTCGAAGGCCGCGCTCTCGGCGCTACCGCTGATCGGCTTCCGGCCGGATATCGTGCACTGCCACGACTGGCAGACAGGCCTGATCCCGGTGCTCCTCAAGGATAAGTTCCACGAGGGCGAGTTCTTCCGGGAGATGAAGTCGATCATTACGATCCACAACCTCAAGTTCCAGGGTATCTGGGACGTGAAGACGGTGCGGGATATCACAGGGCTTCCGGCTTATTATTTCACGCCGGATAAGCTCGAGGCGTACGGCGATGCCAATTACCTGAAGGGTGGTATCGTGTATGCGGACGCGATCACGACGGTGAGCAATACTTACGCCGAGGAGATCAAGATGCCGTTCTACGGCGAAGGCCTCGACGGGCTGATGAGGGCGCGTTCCAATTCCCTGCGCGGAATCGTGAACGGCATCGATTACGATGAGTACAATCCGGAGACGGACACCCTGATCGAACATAACTACAATGCGCGGAATTTCCGCAAGGAAAAGATCAAGAACAAGCGTGCACTGCAACGAGAGCTGGGACTGAACCAGAGTGATTCCACATTCATGGTCGGCATTGTCTCCCGCCTGACGGATCAGAAGGGCTTCGACCTGATCGCCCACATGATGGATGAGATGTGCCAGAATGACATCCAGATCGTCGTGCTCGGCACCGGCGAGGAGAAGTATGAGAATATGTTCCGCCACTTCGCGTGGAAATACCAGGGCAAGGTGTCCGCGAATATCTTCTATTCCGAGGCACTGTCCCACAAGATCTACGCATCCTGCGACGCATTCCTGATGCCGTCGCTGTTCGAGCCTTGTGGACTGTCGCAGTTGATGAGTCTGCGCTACGGCACGGTGCCGATCGTCAGAGAGACCGGCGGACTGAAGGATACGGTCATTCCGTACAACGAGTACGAGAGCACCGGCACCGGCTTCAGCTTCGCAAACTACAACGCGCATGAGATGTACTTCACGCTTCAGTACGCGATGTCGGTCTACTACAACAAGAAGCGCGAGTGGAACAAGATGATCGACCGTGGCATGGCGATGGATTTCTCGTGGCATAGCTCAGCGGCCAAGTACGCGGAGCTGTACAACTGGTTATAAGTATATGAAGTAAATTGATAAACTGAATAAACGCAGAGAAAAGCATCTCCGGGATGGATTCCTGACACGTCCGCCGGGGATGCTTTATTTTTTTGAAATTTTTTGCAGATTTAGAATAAAATCCCTTCTTTCGAAGATACTAGGATTGTAACTTATGTATCCGGAAGGAGGGATTTTTTATGAATGAGATTTCAGAACTAGACCTTCAGAATATCCGCCATCTTGTGGGCGGATTTTCGACGACACACTGCAAAATGCAGGCTTACGCGGAGCAGGCTTCCGATCCGAATGTAAAGCAGTTTTTCCAGAAGTCTGCGCAGTCGGCGATGGAGAGCAAGCAGCAGCTCATGAAATTTTTGCAGTAAATGTCGAAACAGACCGAATCACTTGCTGATGAGGTCGCGAGGACGTGACACAATTACTTGCATTAGAGGAGGGAAAACGATGTTGGATGAGAAAACAATGGTGTCAGACACGCTGGCAGGAATCAACGGAGAGCTTGTGCGCTACGGTGAGATGATTCCGCAGACGGAGAACATGCAGCTGAAACAGACCCTGAAACAGTTTCGCAATCAGTGTGAGCAGTCTCAGGAGGAGATCTACCAGATCGCGCGCAGCAGACAGTACTATATACCTGCTGCAAAGGCTACCAGGGAAGAGATTGACCATGTAAAATCAATTCTCTCACAGGGTTGAGTATGACAAAGTGGGGCAGAGTCGATGAGGACTCTGCCTTTTTTGTATGAAGACCCTACTCTCATGCATAATTTTGGATTGCTTTTTCCCTTTATTTTGATATAATAGTATAAGTAAGCAAATGGTATTTGCTGAACATTATTTTAAAAAAATGCAACAAGGAAAGAGATGGTTTATTTATGAAACTGAGAAAATTTGGGCTGATTGTATTGGCGACAACACTCTGCCTATCCTCGACGGCACAGACAGGGTATGCGGCAGGCACTAAGACAACTGTGAAGAAGGAGACGACGGAGAAGACAGAGACAACGGCACAGAAGGAGCCGACAAAGGCGACAACGGCGAAGAAGGACACAACGACAAAGAATGACTCTAAGAAGGAGACGACGGCGAAGAAGCCTGCTCAGAAGACTTCCAATAAAATAAAGCCTGTAAGCATAAAGCTGGACAGAACATCTTGTATTACAGTAGTCGGGGCAAAATTTTGGCTGAGAGCTGCAATTTTCCCTCAAAGCGCTGCAAAATCAAAGATATTGTGGAAGAGCAGCAATGAGAAGGTAGCAAAGGTAGGAGCAAAAGGAATTGTCTCAGTTGTCGGTACCGGTGCCGCATATATTATGGCTAGCACAGAAAATGGGAAGAGGGCACTGTGTAGAATTGATTCCAGACAGTATATAAGGAGCAGCCACCGCCTGATTATCGGAACGAGTGAAGGTGGAGTGAGAAGTTATAAAATTTATTATCAGGGGCAGTACAGGACGAGCAGCGGACAGCCTTACTATAGTTCTTATGGCTGACATCGACGGAGACGGCTGTATGGAGATCATCTACGG
>CANQEB010000171.1 GCA_947594085.1 uncultured Lachnospiraceae bacterium
GATAGAAAACGAGTCTAGGTTTGCGGTCAGGCCGTGCCATGCGTTGTTCGTCCGGGTTATGTGAACTAAACACGAATATCAGTAAGAGAGTACTTGTAAAACTATGGAGCAGAAGCAGGAACAGGAGCAGAGGGTACGGATCTCAGTCCGCAGCCTCGTGGAATTTATATTGCGCTCGGGCGATATCGATAACCGCCGAGGCGCGTTTGCTCAGAAGGAGGCCATGCAGGAGGGCAGCCGCATCCACCGAAAGATACAGGGACGGATGGGCAGCGGCTACCAGGCGGAGGTACCTCTCTCTGTTGACGTGCCCGCAGATGGCTTTGTGCTGACGGTAGAGGGGCGCGCGGACGGGATTTTCCTGATGGACGATGTGCGTCGTGCGGAGCGCGGCGTGCTCTGGGGCTGCAACGGGGAGGAATGGATTGCTTCTGGAGCAGGGAAGAAGCACGGGACGTCCGAAAAGACGGGACAGAAGAATGCAGGGTCTAAAAAGGCAGAACACGCGCAGACGGAAAACGTAGGGGCGGAAAAGACAGAGCATGTGGAGCAGGAAAAAGCAGAATCGAATAGAGAAGAATCGAATAGAGAAGAACACACCGGGCAGGAACAGCGCCGGGCGGATATGTACATCGATGAGATCAAGGGTGTATTCCGCGACGTCAGTTTTCTCCATGAGCCTGTGCCGGTGCATCTCGCGCAGGCGAAGTGCTATGCGTACATCTGCGGCAGTCAGAAAGGGCTGGAGCAAATTGGCGTGCAGATGACCTATTGCAATATGGAGACGGAGGAAGTTCGGCGGTTCCGGGAGGAGTACTCTGTGGAGGAGCTTGGCGCGTGGTTTGGCAGTATCGTCCGGGAATATCAGAAGTGGGCGAAGCTGGAGTTCGAGTGGAAGGAGACGCGGCAGGCGTCGATTAAAGGGCTGGAGTTCCCGTTCCCGTGGCGCGAGGGGCAAAAGGAGGTGGCGTCGTCGGTGTACCGGACGATGCTGCGGAAGAAGAAATTGTTCATTCAGGCGCCGACCGGGACGGGCAAGACGCTCTCGACGGTCTTTCCGGCCGTGAAAGCGGTGGGGGAGGGAATCGCGGATCGGATCTTCTATGCGACGGCGAAGACGGTCACGCGGACGGTCGCTGAGGAGGCATACGCGATTTTGCGCGGGCGGGGACTGCGCATGAAGACCGTGACGCTGACGGCGAAAGAGAAGATCTGTTTCACCGGGGAGGCAGAGTGCAATCCGGACGCCTGTCCGTACGCGAAGGGGCATTTCGACCGTGTGAACGATGCGGTGTTTGAATTTATCTCGTCTGCCGAGGTTTTCGACCGCCCGTCGATCGAGGCGCAGGCGGAAAAGTGGCAGGTCTGTCCGTTTGAGTTCGGGCTGGACGTGTCGCTCTGGGCGGACGCAGTGATCTGTGACTACAATTATATTTTTGATCCGCGCGCGAAGCTGAAACGCTTCTTCGGAGAGGGTGTGAAGGGGGATTACCTGTTTCTGATCGATGAGGCGCACAACCTTGTGGAGCGCGGGCGGGAGATGTTCTCGGCGACGCTCGTCAAGGAGGATTTCCTGGAGCTGCGCAAGACGATACGGCCGCACAACCAGAAGATGGCGCGTGCGCTGGGACGCTGTAACAGCTGGTTGCTGGAGCGCAAGAGAGAGCCTGATTCCGGACCGGTGCAGATCCTGTCGGATGTCGGGACATTCCCGATCTATCTGATGAACCTGTGTGGGATCATGGAGGATTTCCTGGAGGATTCCAGGGATACCGAGGTGAACGAGAAAGTGCTGGAGTTGTATTTTCAGGCGCGACGCTTTCTTGACACCTGCGATTTGCTGGATGATGACTATGTGATTTACACGGAGCTTTTGGAGAACGGCCGTTTCCAGATTCGGCTGCTGTGTGTGGACGTCTCGAAAAACCTGCAGGAATGTCTGGACAAGGGAAAGAGCACGATCTACTTCTCGGCGACGCTTTTACCGATTCAGTATTACAAGAGCCTGCTGAGCACGGAGAAAGAGAATTACGCGATCTACGCACACTCGATTTTTCCGCGGGAGAAACGCTGCGTGATGATTGGGACGGACACGACCAGCCGTTACACGAGCCGCGGAGAGCAAGAGTACCGCAAGATGGCGGAGTACGCACTGCAGTTGATCCTCGCGAAGAAAGGCAATTATATGATCTTTTTCCCGTCGTATCGTATGATGGAGGAGGTCGCGAGGCAGTTTACCGAACTGTGCAAGGCGCAGGGGGAAGAGATCCGTCTGCTGTGTCAGGAGAGCGGCATGAAGGAGGCGGAGCGCGAGGAATTCTTGCGCCAGTTCGAACAGCCGCACGAGCAGGGACTCGCCGGCTTCTGTGTGATGGGCGGGATCTTCGGAGAGGGGATCGACTTAAGGGGGGAGCGGCTGGTCGGCGCGGTGGTCGTCGGCACCGGCATTCCGCAGATCTGCACCGAGCGGGAGATGCTGAAGCAGTTCTATGACAAGCGCGGGGAGGACGGTTTTTTCTACGCCTATCTCTGTCCCGGTATGAACAAGGTACTGCAGTCGGCGGGGCGCGTGATCCGCACGGAGGAGGACGAGGGTGTCATCCTTTTGCTCGATGAACGTTTCGCGGCAACACGTTATCGCTCCATGTTTCCAGAGGAATGGGGAACCCCTGCGTTGTGTACGCTTGCGAATGTGCGCGCGAAGGCGGAGGAATTCTGGATGGACAGGATGCGTGAAAGTTGAATGGTGAGATGCTCAAGCTCAATCGGGCAGCATAACATCATCGGGTGCAAATTACCGGAAAACCTGCTGAAGCTCTTCGGGCATAATGCTGAGAATCTTAGCAGCATTTTTGGGATACGTATAGTAATCAGGAAGTTGCTCTTTGCGGTACTGCATATATGGACGATCCCGCGTGCTTTTTTCCAGAAGATCCGTAAAATACTGTTCCCAGCTGGTAAATTTACCGCTGTCAATATGTTCTTCCGGATGTTGCAGAATTTCCCGTATGGAAACATTTTCCAATATATCTGATCTTAGGATCAGCCATTCAAAAGATTCAGGGAAGTACAGTCCGATCAGCTTTCTGGCCGCAGCAATCTTTACTGCTGCGTCTATGTACGCTCCGAATGCAGCGCCATCGGCGATTACAACAACTTCCTGATCATCCTTCATTTCCAGAAGCTTTGGAGAAATATTTGAATTCCCTTTGGCGCTGATGCATTTCATTTTTTTGCATACGGCTTGATAAAACTGAAACCCGGCGGCCTGATCTTCTACAAGAAGGATCGCTTTTTCTGGAATTTTCAGAAATTCTTTTTCAGAATAAAAAGGGTAGAATTCATAGTAAACCTGTTCGGGGAAATGATATTTGCCGGAAGTGCGGATTCCGTAGACTTCCTGAATGCTGTAGGTGAGATTTTTAAGCGGCCGGCGTGTAATGATTACATAAAAGTTATCAGATTGGCTGACGAGCGACGCAAATTCCCTGGTGAAGACAAAGCCGTAGTCTTCATCGATAAAAACGATACTGTTTCGGATTGTCGGAAGAATAACCTGCCACTGCTGCGCATCCCCGCCATAAACCGTACATGGTACGTCTGTTTCCACACGGATGCCGCTTCTCTTTCCCTGCCGGGAGTACAGTTGAAGCAGTTCAACCAGAGTGGTCTTTCCTGTTGCGCTGTCACCCCGTATGACTGTAATATTTCTCCTGATCTCAAATTCATATTTCAAGTTATCCGATTCTATAACAACATGATGTTTTCCGCGCATGCTCCTTCTCCTACAGATACTTTGCCGCTGTGAATAAAAAATCCTTATAGTTCTCGGTCAGCTTATTTTCATTTTCAATGTATATCTGGAAGGGTTCATATTCCTCAAACGTCATCAGATAGTTCAGATTGACCAGCACATCTTTCCGTGTCCCGATTTCCAGAAGCCATTTTGCGCAGTTATCACCGCAGCTTGTAGCGTCAAATACCAGATCGGCACGTTCATAGATCATAATCAGAGTCTTCAGTCCGCCTGAAAGACGCTCCGGCGGAATCGGCCCAAGAACAGGACTGTCGATCACAAGTCCATCTACATATCGCGAATGATCTACATCCTCGATCATTTGCTGAACAAATGGATCCTTCAGCCATTCCGGACGGTAGTTATATTTGAACCATGACGGCCCATAATTTGCCGCCTCCATTTCACCTAAATAGATTCTTAACATATTTCATACCCCACAAGATGATTGCCTATATTATACCTTTTAATCACAGCCAGCACAACTGTTTTTCTTTTAAACTTCTGAATCCTCTTGTCGAAAAAGGTCAGGAGATATTGTAATCTTTCCGATTATCCGTTATAATGAGGACAATGCGGAAGCTCCGGCGGATTTCCCGCGGCAGGTGGAGGCCGCATGCGGACGTATCTTACGATCAATCATCAGGAGTGGAACGATATGAGTAATAAGCTTTCAAAAAATAAGAAAAGGCAGCCGAAAAAGAAATCCGGGATGGGATTGGTCTGGCTTACGCTGATCGGCGTCGTTGTAATCGTGGGGATCCTCGCATTTGTGATTCTGAATCAACCGCCCGAAGAGAGCGAGGACGGTACGGCGGACGCCGGAGCAGAGACGGAGATCGATCTCTCGAAAGTCTCCGGGCCGAGTGTGACGATCTCCGTGAAGGATTATGGCGATATCAAGCTGAAACTGGACGAGGAAGCCGCTCCGATCACGGTTGAAAATTTTGTCGGCCTCGTGCAGGACGGCTTCTACGATGGACTCACGTTCCACCGCATCATGGATGGTTTCATGATTCAGGGCGGCGATCCGAAAGGAGATGGCACCGGCGGCTCGGACGAGACGATCAAGGGTGAGTTCTCGAGCAATGGCGTGGACAATCCGATCTCGCATAAGCGCGGTGTGATCTCGATGGCGCGTTCGAACAATCCGGATAGCGCCAGCAGCCAGTTTTTCATTGTGCAGGCGGACAGCACCTTCCTCGACGGCGACTACGCGGCTTTCGGTTACGTGACTGAGGGCATGGACGTCGTCGACCAGATCTGCGAGGACATCGAGGAGGGCGAGAACGGAGCAGTTCCACCTGAGGACCAGCCGGTCATCGAGAGCATTACAATCGACGAGAACAAATAAATTCGTGTTTAGTTCACTAGACCCGTACGAACAACGCATGGTACGGTCTGACAGCAAACCTAGACTCGTTTTCTATCTCGATGCAATCGCCTATCACAATTCGTTCGTCGCGATAGAAGCGTTTGCTCCTCGCGAATTGAGCTAGATTGCATCTCGATAACGAAAGCCTCGCATGGTTTGCTTGTCAGGCCGCCCATGTCTTATGTTCTGTTCGCTGGCTATTGCTGCTAAAGTAAGCTCTCTCACGCTTACCAAGCACCGGCGGCCCGGGGGATCTGCCACTGACACAGCAAGCCCCTCTGCAGGGCTGTGCTGTGTATATAGTAATGCATCATTCTAATATACGGATTATGCTTAAATAACAAAATATGTGGCTGCACTACAGCTATTTGCGGTTGAAGTATTACTCACTTGCTATAAAGGTATACAAATATGCTGCTGAAAATCGCAGCACAGCCCGAAGAGGGAATTGTCGATACCTAAGGCAAACCGTATGAGGCCGCCGGCACTTAGCGAATGCGTAGCATGAGCTTAGTA
>CANQEB010000172.1 GCA_947594085.1 uncultured Lachnospiraceae bacterium
CTTTGAGATTTACTCCGCTCGGGATAAACGGCGTGGCAGAACACGGCGATTATGTCACAAAGGCCGACAACAATCATGACGGCCTCGCGGAGATCATCTGGAAATTTATCCTCTAGTGTAATTTCACTAATCTATAGTTCACTGCACGGGTTTGCACATGAAATACGCTCCCTTTCCAGCGACAGGCTACTGATGATTTTCCTGTCATCCGGAAAGGGAGCGTGTTATTTACTGCTTTGCTCTGTTAAGAATTCTTTTTTCTACGGACAAGCACACTCACAAGCAACAGGAACAGCAGGCAGGACGCACCCGCGAGAATCACCATCATCGCGATCGGCGTCTCGTCACCGGTCTTCACCGCTTCCGCCGGAGTCAGCACGCGGAATGTCACAGATCTGGTATCTGTAGTTCCGTCTGGGTTCCAGTTGGTTCCATCAAATACGTCCTTGGCGTAGTTGACCTTCAGCGTGTAATCCCCGCGTGCCTTGATCGACATGGTTGTCGTGTACGGAGAGGACTGCCAGGAACCTGTCACATTGCCAATCTGATAACCAGTTGGGCGATAGCGGTAATCGCCTGGATTCGGATTGGAATTGTCCATTCCGGCACCTGCTGCCGTAAATTTGATCGTGTTGTTTGTAATATACTCACCACCTGCAACAAGATCGAGAATCTGATTATTGTTCGGAGATGGCCCATCCTTGTATGCAGCGCTTACAGTCACATCGCTTGCCGGCATCGTAAAGGTCGTCTTCCATCTGGAGGAATCAGCGAACGATATCTTTCCACTGACTGCCTGCCACTGATCAAATTCCCTGCCGCTTGACGGATAGTTAGAATATATCGTAACTTCCTGCCCCATTTGATAAGTAGCATTGTCGGCACGTCCGTTCTGCACGATTACCTGGTAATCCTTCATTCGATAATACGCAGACACCTCTACCCTTGAAAGCGGCATCGTAAAGGTTGTCGTCGCACTGTATGCATCCTTCAAAGACACATTTCCACTGTCAACTCTCCAGTAATCAAACTCCATTCCCTCAGGAGCCTCATTCGCGGTGATCGTGACCTTTGTGCCTTCAGCCGCTTTCTTGTAGTCCGCAGCTCCATCATTTACCACAACCTTATGTTTGATTTTTCCATATTCCGCTTTCACTGTCACGTTGGATGCCGGAACCGTAAAGTTCGTGGTCGACTTATTCACTGCCTTGAACGCAGATTCCGCAACAGCATCGCCATTCCCCGTCACCGCTGTCCATTTGGAAAATTTCATTCCCTCCGCGGGTGCATTCGCCTGAAGAGTGACGACCGTTCCTTCCGCATAAGAACCGGACGCATCTGGCGCTGTGATAACACCATTCACCACATCCAATTTGTATTTCTGTTCCTCTGCAATCGGCGAGGAACCGTTCGCGTTCGGATCGACTGACGGGGCCGACTCAGTTTCATCCTGTGTGAAATTAGCCGTCAGGATTACATTTGCAGTCGGCATCGTAAACCAGGTAGCTGGGCTAGCTGGATCATCAAAAACGCCAGCATTCGCCGTCCATTCTTTGAATGTCTGTCCAGCCGCTGCATTTGCCTGAATCTGTATTCTGTCTCCCGCCTCGTACGCCGCAGGCGCAGCGGTCCCATCCGACGATAAAATCTCACCGCCATACACCGTTACCGTATATGACATCGGTTCATAAGCCGCCGTCAGCATCACGTCTGTACCAGGCATCTCGAAAACCGCCGTAAGCGGATCATTGCTGTCGATTGTCGCGGCGACGTCTATCGGCATTTCCGTTCCGTTTTCGTCCGGTGCGCTCGCTGTCCAACCTGTAAACTGATACCCCTCCGTGGTGTTGTCCACAGCTGTAATCGTGACCATTGTGCCTTCTTTGATCTCAGTCGGAAGAGTAATCTCCGCTCCGTCTACGGTCGCCGTCCCGCTGTTTACTGTCAGAGAATACGTCTGAGTCGGCACAACCGCAGGATCCGCCACCGGCGTTCCAGCGACATCCGCATAATTTGCTGTGATCTCAACATTTCCTTCCGGCATCGCGAAACTCGCGCTAACAGAATTATCTGCCGGTGTCAGAACAGTATTTCCGGATTCTACATTCCAGTATGAGAAGTAATAACCGTTCACACTGTAATCATTCGCCGTCACGGTCACCGTGGTTCCAACGGGGATACTGTAACTTGTACCCACCCCTTCTCCGTTCTCCTCGACGACGGTGAGGCCCTCACCAACTGCTATTCCATAATGTACATTCAGGGAATAAGAAGCAATGTCATCGCCCAGATCAATCTCTGCTGGAGCGGTGCCGTCCACACCCGCGTCAATTTCATCCTGTCCATTATTCTCGTTTGAATTGTAGGAATCACCTGTCGTAACAATAATCGCTGAAGGATCACCGGGCATCATGGTATCGGTCCCATTCTCCCCCGCTTCCATATTTCCCATGTCCAGCTCCCCGGAATTCTCCGGCGCATCTGTATCCCCAAAGTCTATAGTATTCTCTCCCTGGGTTCCGTCCTGTCCATCCGTGTTTTCCGGTACAGATGATCCATTCTGGTCATCTGTATTTTCCGGTATTGTCACTACAGGCCCACTATTATTCATATCTCCAGGAATTGTCACCGTATCCTGTCCACCGATGCTCTGGTCAACTGTATCACCTGGTGTACCCGCATTCAGATCGATCACCTCTTCCGGTGTACCCTCTGCATTCGGATCAATTACCTCGCCCGATGTGCCACTTGCATTCGGATCAATCATATCTCCTGGTACGCCCTCTGCATTCGGATCGATTACCTCGCCCGATGTGCCACCTGCGTTCGGATCGATCATATCTCCTGGTACGCCCTCTGCATTCGGATCGATTATCTCGCCCGGTGTGCCACCTGCGTTCGGATCAATCACATCTTCCGGTGTACCTTCTGCACTCGGGTCAACTCCCGCCTGCTCGTTCTGCACCGGACGGTAATTTGCCGTGATGGAGATCTTCTTCTCCGGCACAGTCAAAGTCGTCTCGCTGTTCAGCGCATCCTCGAGAATAACATCCTCCGGCTCCACCGTCCACTTGTCAAACTCCATGCCCTCTTCCGGCTCAGCCGCCTTGATCTTTACAAATGTATACGCCGGGTAGTACGCGCGGTCCGTCTTCGGAGCATTCTCATCCACGATCTCATCAGCCGCCGGAACATAATGCCCACCGACCGTGGTGTCGGCCGTCACATCAGCCACTTCCGACGTACCACCGGTCACGTCAAGCTCGTACCCCACCAGGGTAAGCGCGATCGAACCATCCTCCGCTGTCAACGTGCTGTACACCTTGCCCTCGCTGTCATTCGTCCATGTCGCCGGCACTTCCTCGCCAAGCGCAACTGCCTCTCCGTCCAAGGTGACCGGTACCGCAATGTCTGTCAGTACATCTCCCGGGAACAGAACCGGCGCCGGATCCAGCCAGCCGGCACTGTAGGTCTGCGCAAGTGCCTGCATCGCAGGCAGGCAGATCATCAGACCCGCCATCAGTAACCCGAAAATTCTCTTTCTTGTCTTTTTCATAATTACCCCGTCCTCTCCTTCTATCACGATTCATACAACTGTGGAAACGAATTATATCGCTACCGTCCATCCGCGGCAGGTAACGCTTTATCTTCTGTACTGTGATTATAACATGAGTGCAATCAAAAACAATGAATGCTTTCCGTTTAGTTTTCTTAATATTTTTCTAAGAAAATCAATTTGGAAAACTTCTTTGTTTTTGCATTCTATACTGTATTATATTTTGCGCGAAAGCAGAGGACATTTTTCATAGCAATTTTTTAGGGGCTGTTATCCGCAGCCCCTAAAACGCATTCGACAGGCTCCCGCACTGTCTCATGATATTATTCGGTTCTCTTACCGGATCGCGGTCACCTCGTAATCCTGATCCGTAACCGCCTTCTTCAGCACATCGTCGGCAACCGCCGCGCTCAGCTTCACAACCGCCGTACCGTTCTCATGGCTCACGATCGCCTCTGTCACCTCCGGCAGTGCCTCAAGCGCCTTCTTCACGCGCGCCTCACAGTGTCCGCACATCATTCCCTTGATCTCCATTGTCTTTTCCATCTCTTCTTGCTCCTTTCGCTTTCTTCTTTTTATCTTTCTGTCCCGCGACGTGTCGTACATCGGGAACAGATTCAAACGCAATGCGTTCGTCACTACACAAAAGCTCGACAGACTCATGGCCGCCGCGCCAAACATCGGATTCAGCTTCCAGCCGAATATCGGATACCACACGCCAGCTGCCAGCGGAATCCCGATCACATTATAAAAAAACGCCCAGAACAGATTCTCGTGGATGTTGCGCAGCGTCGCCCGGCTCAAACGGATTGCGGCCGCGACATCCGGCAGTCTGCTCTTCATCAGCACCACGTCAGCTGCATCGATCGCGACATCCGTGCCAGCGCCGATCGCGATGCCGATGTCTGCTCTTGTGAGCGCCGGCGCATCGTTGATCCCGTCGCCGACCATCGCCGTCTTTCCCTTCTTCTGCAAGCTGCGAATCACGCTCTCTTTTCCGTCCGGCAGGACTCCTGCAATCACCTCGTCCACACCTGAGACCGCACCGATCGCCTTTGCCGTGCGCTCATTGTCACCGGTGAGCATAACGACGCGGATCCCCATATTCTGCAGTTCCTTCACGGCCTGCGGACTGTCCTCCTTGACAACGTCAGCTACCGCGATGATACCAAGGAGCTTTCCGTCTTCGCTGAAGAAGAGCGGCGTCTTGCCTTCAGATGCAAGCGCGGCAGCCTTCTCTTCCATTTCTTTGGAAATTTCCGCCCTGGTCCGGATAAAAGCAAGATTTCCGCCCGCCAGGCGATGCCCTTCACAGGTTCCGCTCAGACCGTTTCCAGGGAGCGCCTGAAAATCATCCGTCTCGCGCGCCAGCAGTCCACGTTCCTGCGCCAGCGCGAGCACTGCTTTCGCCAGCGGATGTTCGCTTCTGCGCTCCAGCGCGAACGCCGCGCCAAGTAGCCGCTCCTCAGCCGAAGCAGCCCCGTCCATCTCCGCCGGACAGACATCCGTGACACGCGGCTCTCCACTCGTGATCGTCCCGGTCTTGTCAAGCGCGACAATCTCCACCTTGCCGGTCTCCTCCAACGAGACGGCTGTCTTGAACAGAATCCCGTGCTTCGCTCCCATTCCATTGCCCACCATGATCGCGACCGGTGTAGCCAGGCCAAGCGCGCACGGGCAGCTGATCACCAGCACTGAAATGCCTCGTGCCAATGCAAAGCCAATGCTCTGCCCCACAAGCAGCCACACTGCAATCGTCACGACGGCGATCGCGATGACCGTCGGCACAAAGACACCCGATACGCGATCTGCGATCTTGGCGATCGGTGCTTTCGTCGCCGCTGCATCGCTGACCATCTGAATGATCTGCGCCAGCGTTGTGTCCTCGCCGACCCGCGTCGCCTCACAGGTCAGGAATCCCGACTGGTTCACGGTCGCCGCCGAGACACTGTCCCCGGCCGTCTTGTCGACCGGAATGCTCTCACCCGTCAGCGCGGACTCGTTGACCGCACTGCTTCCCTCGATAACAACTCCATCCACCGGGATGTTCTCGCCCGGCCGCACCACAAAACGGTCTCCGATGCGCACCTGCTCGATGCCGACCTCCACCTCAGCTCCGCCCCGGAGC
>CANQEB010000173.1 GCA_947594085.1 uncultured Lachnospiraceae bacterium
CTCACAATTGATAGACTGCATCCGCCCTGGTCGTCACCGTCTCCGGCGCTTCTGCCCTGTCATCGGAAGCATACAAATGGCATGGATACCAGCTTGCCAAATTGGAATAGTAACCGCTGTTGCGATTGTAGCCTGCCTGGTCCTGAAAATGCCACCATTCCGAGCCAAGCCCGGTCAGCCCAGCCTCAATCATGTAAGCACACATCCGTTTCGCATCCTCTGTCATCGTGCTGACAAAATTATCCGCGTAATAGCTGTAAGGCTTTCCGTAAAGGTCTGCCGCCATCCGTCCACCGGAAGCGTTCAGCAGCACGGCATCTCCGGAGAGAACATGCATTTTGGTAGGCATGTCAACCTCCTCCAGACCTCTCACCATCGTCACGTCAATCGCACAGCCGATGTTGTGAGCGGAAAGCGCGGCCGCCACGAAAAAGCTCGTATCATAACCGCCCAGAAACAGAGACCCTCCGCTCTGATTATAAAGACTGTTGAACGATGAGCTCATCAAATGTGTCGCCACATTCGTCCGGTAAGCGTCATAAATCTTGAAATTATATCCATCTGCTGCCGCCATATTGCGGGCCGCGGAGATCCGTTCTGCCGCAGTAAACAAAATCGGGATGATAAACTCGTATTTTCCGAGCTTCTCATTCCACACCTTGCCCGCTCTATCCACAGCAGACGTATTGTCGTAAAAGTCAAGAACATCGCCATTATAGTAGAGTTGTTCACCGAAAATGCTCAGCTTCAGATTTGCCGTTCCGCGCTCGGTCGTCGAAGTGAAGATCGAGCCTGTAGCATTCGTCAAATTGTAGATTATATCCGGCTCTACATCAGGCAGATTGATTAGGACATTGCCGATATCCACATACCCGGTCATGCCGTTGTACTCAATCTGCAAAAGCTCTTCGTTGTATCTGTCGAGTATCCGAAACGGCTCTTTCGCCTCGATCGTCCCGATAGGGCTCATGTCCTCCTGGTAGACTGTGAGGGAAGTCGTGCCCCAGCCCGTGGCACCTGAGATACTTGCGGAAAACCCCTCCGCGTGTGCACGCAAAAAGAAGCCTGTTCCGACCGCAAATGATATCGAAACCATCAGAACAAGAGCATATAATATGCCAAATCTGCATTTTCTCACACGCATCTCATTTCCCTCCCATCGTCGTTTTTTATGTAACCTGTGAAGGTAGGCCAAAATATTTTCTATTTTATCAGCTATCGTTGATTGTCTTCTTTCGCTTCGTCAAACCAGGTTAGAATTCTACTGTCTTCTGCACCGAGTGTGCCACCGGGTAAGAGCCATAGCCATATATTCCGGCACACCATCCAGCCCACTGTGCCTCTGGGTCGTAGTGATACCCATTAATCATGACCCAGGAATGTCTGGTCATACCATCTGCAGCTCCATCCCTTGAACCGGAAACTCTGCCACACACCACTTCCGGGCTATATCCGATCCCTTCAGCCAGGGCTGCAAACGCACAGGCAAAGCCATAACAGTTCCCGCTTCCACTGCTCAAAACATCGAGCGCCATAGCTCTCTGCCAGCCTTCCGCATTCAAATCCGGATACTTTCCGGCATAAGAGATATTGCCTCTGGTCACATATCTCCAACACGCAGACAGTTTATCCCTCTGCGTCATCGTGTCATCCGTAATTGAATTCAAAATCTGAAGCACTTTTATCTTCAAACGCGTGTCCGTGCTGTTCAGCGCGGCGCCATCTCTTCCAAAGCGGATCCCTTCGTACATCCCGGAACGCTTCAGGCGCCCCTCTGCATCAGAATAATACAATTTGTCTCCCAGCACCTTCCATCCTTCCGAAAGTGCTCCTCCGGCCATAACGTAGCAGAGCTCCCCGTCAATCTTCACAATGGTATCCTCTGCTGGCGTAAAGCGCAAATAACGATAATAGTTGCCGTCTTCCTCCACGACTACAAGCTCTGGCACAGGCTCTGTCTCGGTCTCCGTCTCCTGTCCTTCCTGTGTATTTTCTGCAGCAGACAAATTTTCTTCCACAATCACAGCAACCTTGGAAATATAGCCTTCTCGTCCATCTTTCAGAGAAATTTTAAACCATTTTCCAGACTCGGCAATCACCTTGATCGAAGAGCCCTTGTCAGCCACCGTAATCTTATCGCAATCCAATCCCGCTCCTGAGCGCACATACGCGGTACTGATAACCGTCATAGTTTGCGGCACATCAAAAACAATCTCGTCTCCCTCTTCCGTGAGTCTGCCCGCTTTCCCGGTTTTCGCGGAAGTATACTTTATCGCCAGAAAGCTTCCATACACAACCAGATGCGGAGATCTGATGTCTTCCTTCTCCACCTCGGAAAACGTGTGCTCCTCGCCCTCTTCGTCTACCAGCGTCATCACATCTCCTGCCAGGTGTGCCTCTGTAAATGCCAGCCCTGTACGGTTGTCAAGCGTCAGGACATTCTCTCCTTCCTCATTGACTGCCAACTCTGTTGCCGTCTCGGGTTCTGTTTCTGTCTCGGATTCTGCCTCCCCATCCGATTCTGCTTCTGTCTCAGACTCCATTTTGTCGGATGTGAGGCTCTCCGACTGTGGCTCCGTCTCAGCTTCTTCGGCATCTTCCGATTTTATCTCCAGAGACACCTCGTAGATGTCTTCAGCCTTGTAGAGCTCCTCGTAAAGGTCAGATTCCGTATCCAATTTATAGAATTTCAGAGCTGAATCCGCCTCATATTTATCCAAATTCGTGTCAAAGACAAACCATTTTCCCTCAAGCTCAACCTCCGTCCACGCATGCGGCTGCCAGGACGTCGCAGAAAAGCCGTCCGTCGTCCCGACACAAATTCTCACCTCATAGTCTGTAGCTTCTTTTGCCAGAAAGCCATACAGCGCGGCATAGTGATAACAGCTTCCCGCCATATCGGAGAGCATTTCAGCGGCATAATCCTGCTGCCATCCGTCGTATGGTTTGAAGCCTAATTTCCTCGCGTAGCTATATTCATCCTCAACATATTGGAACAGCGTCTTAAGCTTCGCCTCCGGATCGCTGACAAGTCCTGCCTCACTCTCGACAACCGTTTCAAGCATACTTTGGAAATCTGACTGTTGTGTTTCCAGGGCGCTTGCGCCCATATAATATGTAACGTCTTTTGTCTCATAGACGTAAACTACAAAATTATCATAGTACCATGTACCGTCTTCGCCAGTTTCCTTGCCGCTCTTTCCGAACCAGCATCCCTGACCAAAATATTCCTTGTCATTCGGCTGGCCAATCAGCTTCAGCAGCGGCGTGATATCCGACTCTTCCTGGGCGGCCTCGCGCAATTCACTTGTTTTCTCTTCATCTAATTCTGCATCCTCCGAATATGAACAGAACTCACCATCGATGACCTGAATTCCTGCCAATGCCTCCGTCTCGGTCTCTGCAGCTGACATCTGAAACGGTACACCTGGGTAAAAAGCCAATACCACAGCCAGAATCAATGCCAGTATTTTTTCTCCCTGTCTCACTCTGCTATCCTCCGCGTACTCTTCTTCTCTGATAGTTTAAAACCCATCTTTTTCTGTTTTTTCCATAATATATTAATTTTACCATCGTCGAAAGGAGTGTCAATACTTTTTTCGTATTTTGTGAGCGGTGAGAGATCCGATTATTCCCAGTGCGATAATTCACGCTTTTTGAAAGCTGACTTGCCCGGATATTGATTGCCGGAATTAAAAACCTGGAGGGCAGGTTCTAATTCCGGTTTTCATCCTCAAATATTTCACCATCCGTCTTCAACTAATTATAGCAAAAACAGGCGAAAAGTAAACACTTATTCAGTGCCCCAGCATGCTCTCCACGAAGATCCCGTAACCCTTCTTCGCGTCCTGCACGAACACGTGCGTCACAGCACCCACAATTCGGCCATTTTGCAAGATCGGCGACCCCGACATTCCCTGAACGATCCCGCCGGTCAACTCGAGAAGCGCCGGATCCGTCACCTCGATCACCATACCCTTGTTGACATCGCTGCCATTCAAGCGGATCTCACGGATATTGACCGCGTACTCCCTGCACGTCCCGTCCACCGAGCAGAGAATCGTCGCCGGGCCCTGCACGACCTCCTGTTTGTATGCTGTCTCATATAATTTCATCTTCTCCGACATCGCCGGAAAACCGATCGCTCTTCCGTAGATTCCATCCTTGCGATTCTCCTCGATTTTGCCGATCTTATAGCCTTCGCTGTAATGAATCACGCCCGCAAGTTCACCCGGCACACCCTGTGAGCCTTTGATAATCGATATCACATCGGCATCATAGAGGATCCCGCCGCTGATATCCAAAAGCTCACCCGTATCTATGTCGCTGATCCCATGTCCAAGCGCGCCAAAGTTTCCTTTTGCATCCACGTAGGTCAACGTTCCAATCCCTTGCGTGTCATTGCGTACCCAAATACCTGCTTTGTATGTGCCGTTTTCGTCCTTCACCGGATGAACCTTGAGGCTGATCTGCTCGCCGGCACGATCTACCGCCAGCACCACATCTTCGCCACCGCAAGCGCTGATGCACTCGACAAGCCGCTCCTTCGTATTGGTCTCAACACCGTTGACAGACTTGATGTAATCGCCCGATTTCACAATGTTCTCCGCCGGGCAACACAAGCTCCCATCTTCGCCCTGAATCTCGGCAGTCTCTATGACCATAACCCCGTCTGTTTTCAGATAAATTCCAATCGGCGTGCCGCCCACATAGACTTGCTTCCGCGGAACAACGCTCACCGTCACCATCTTCAGAGGGATTTTCCCGAACAAGCGGTACATAATCTTGTAGGTCTCCGGGACAGCGTTTTCGTTTAATGTCTCTCCCACCTCCATCAATTTCGTCCCGCTCTGCTCCGTCTCCTGTGATAGACTCTCCCGCGCACTGATCTCCTTCGTGATGAATCGGTCAAACGCATTGTGAAACAGCTCCGGAAGCTCACCCGCGTCCGACACCTGCATTTGCGAAGGAATCTGCGCGCGCACTGCAGCCAGACTGCAAACGCCTAGACCGACAATCCCGAACCCCAGTAAAACACACACAAATCCCCTGTACTTCTGCCTGACATTCATCCTTTGCACCCCACTTCTCTATATGATCAATGAATTTCGTTTTTGTAAAAAATACAGTATACACTTTTGCTGCGCGTCCCGCGCTGCGATAACAGCTGGTTTTCATATGCGAGTCTGCGCATAACAAAAATGCAGAGCACTGTATCACCAGCCTCTGCATTCAGTATGTGGAGTTCTCATCGTTTGACTCTAGTATATTTTTGCGTTTTTTGCCAGTTCTTTCATTTCGCGCGCATTCTCCATCACCGCCGGTGTGATCTTCGCGCCGCCGAGGATACGCGCGAGCTCCTCGACGCTCTCCTCCTCGTTCAGCAAGCCGATATTCGTCACGGTCTTGCTGTCCGCAGGCTTCTTCTCGATAATAAAATGGTGATCTGCCATCGACGCAATCTGTGCCAAATGTGTGATGCATAGAACCTGGTGTTTCCTGGCGATCACCGCCATTTTCTCGGAAACCTTCTGCGCTGTGCGGCCACTGATGCCGGCGTCGATTTCATCGAAGATCAGCGTTCCGATCTCATCCCGGTCCGCCATGACTGCCTTAAGTGCAAGCATGATCCGCGAAAGCTCTCCGCCGGACGCCACACTCGCAAGAGGCTTAAG
>CANQEB010000174.1 GCA_947594085.1 uncultured Lachnospiraceae bacterium
TACGGCGTCGGCCGCATAGTCGCAGACCTTCCAAAGATACTGCTCGTAGATCTCCCGATTGACCGAGTTGTAGATATGTAAGACAGCCTGCCTTTTCTGAAGCGCGCGCCCGATCACGGCGTCCAGACAATCCTCGATCTTCTCCACCGTCGGATATTCGCGGATAACCCCCTCGAAATCCTCCATGATGATCTTCTCCAGCAGCTCCGGAATATCCTCGAAATGATAGTAAAACGTGTTCCGGTTCACGCCACAGTCGGACACGATATCCTTCACGGTGATCTGCGAGAGTGGCCGCTCCATCAAAAGCTTCAGGAACGACTCCCGGATCGCCTTTTCGGTAAAAGAAGCCATTTATTTCATCTCACTCTTTTCAAATTTTTAGTCGGAACAAATCATGACCGAAAACTGGTCTTGCTGTCATCAGCATTATCCGTCCAGCAGCCCTGATGCCTCTTTCAAAAGCTCTATGACAGGCAAGTGCTGAGGACACACACTCTCACATTGGCCACATGCGATGCACTCCGAAGCCCTCGCGCTGCGCGCCACGAGACCGTTATAGAAATTCTTCGGTCGGAACTCATCATGGTACAGGCGCATGGTGTTCACCGCGCGGAAGACATCGGGAATGCTGATCCCCTGCGGGCAGCCATCACAGCAATACCGGCACGACGTACAGCCGATCAGCGGCGTGTTCAGCATGATCTCTCTTACTTCTCCCACGACTTTCTTCTCAGCTTCACTCAGCGGCTCAAAATTCGTGAACGTGCGGATGTTATCCTGCATCTGATCCTCATGTGTCATGCCGGAAAGGATCGTCATGACACCTGGCAGCGAACCCACAAAGCGCAGCGCCCACGAGGCGTTCGAAGCTTCCGGCCGCTCCGCGCGGAACTTCTCTTCCAGCTCCGGGACAAGGCTCGCAAGTGTCCCGCCCTTCACAGGCTCCATGATAATCATCGGCATATTCCGCCTGTGCAGAATCTCATACAATTCCCCGGAGCGCACCACAGGATTATTCCAGTCCGCGTAATTCAACTGAATCTGCACAAACTCTGTCTCCGGATGTTTGTCCAGTACCTTTTCGAGCAGTTCCGGGCTTCCGTGATAGGAAAATCCAAGATGCCGGATCTTGCCCTCCGCCTTTTTCTGCATGGCCCATCCAAAACAGTCATATTTCTCATATGTGTCATAATTCGAGCCGTCCTCGAGCGAGTGCAACAGATAGAAGTCAAAATATCCAGCTCCCGTTCGCTCCAGCTGCTCCTCAAAGATCCGGTCCCGGTCGTCCGCGCCGTGCAAACTCCACGCAGGCAGCTTTGTCGCCAGATAAAATGAATCACGCGGATAGCGCTTTACGATCGTCTCCTTCACGTCCAGTTCCGACTGTCCGTAGACATAGGCGGTATCAAAATAGTTGAATCCGGCCTTTATGTATGCGTCCACCATACGGCAGACCTCTTCCCGGTCGGTGCCTCCGTCCTTCTGCGGAAGCCTCATCATTCCAAAGCCCAGCTTTGGCATCTGTTTCAGATCAATTGACATTTTCATACGCTCCTTTCTGCTAAGTGTTATTAAAACAACAAACTACGAGATCGTACATGCCCGCACCGCCGCTCGAACCGCAAGGATGCGTGCCTGGCCGACCGAAAGCTCATCCACTCCCATGCGCAGGAATTCCTCTGTCAGCGCCGTGTCCGCGGCAAGCTCCCCGCAAATTCCCACCCAAATGCCACTCTTGTGTGCGTTCTCCACGACTGTGCGGATCGCACCAAGCACTGCCGGATGATGCGAGTCACCAAAGACGCTCAGCCTTGAATCCTGTCGGTCGAGCGCCAACATATACTGTGTGAGGTCGTTTGTCCCAATCGAGAAGAAGTCAACCTCCTTCGACAGCTCTTCTGACAGCCACACCGCAGCCGGCGTCTCGATCATAATTCCCTGTTTTACCTCACCGTACGAGACATTTTGTCCGTCCAACTCGGCCTTGACCTGCTCCACAATCTGCTTCGCGCGCCGAACCTCGTCCACAGAGATGACCATCGGATACATGATGGCCACATTTCCATGACAGGCCGCCCGGAGGATCGCGCGCAGCTGTGTCCTGAAAATATCCGTGCGCTCCAGACAAATCCGAATCCCGCGATACCCCAATGCCGGATTCGCCTCATGCGGCAAATGAAAATATTCTGCGCTTTTGTCCGCCCCGATATCCAACGTGCGGATGATGACCTCCCGCCCCGCCATCTTCTCTGCGACGGCGCGATACGCTTCAAACTGCTCTTCTTCGGTCGGAAAATCTTTCGCACCGAGATACAAAAACTCTGACCGGAATAGCCCGATCCCGTCGGCGCCGTTTTGTAGCACAGCCTCCACGTCCTCCACACAGCCAATGTTTGCGCACAGCCGAAGCCTCCTGCCATCCTTTGTGACAGTGTCCTCCATCCGGAGCTTCGCCAGCTGCCCGGCCCTCTCAGCCTCTTCCTTCTGTTTTGCCCGATATTCCTCCAGCGTCGCGGCATCCGGGTTGACAAAAAACAGTCCTGTATATCCATCCACGATCCCTGGCTGACCGTCGATCTCCTCGCCAAATTCTACACCGGTCAGCATTGGAAATCCCATCGTCCCGGCAAGGATTGCCGCATGGGAATTCACAGCACCGCGATGCGTCACGATGGCAAGAATCCTGGACCGATCCAGCCGAACTATCTCGGAAGGCGCAAGATCATCCGCCACAAGAATCACCGGACGCTCATCGTCGTGTGGTGTCGCCTGCACTGTTCCCCTCAGGCTTGCAATCACCTGACTGCCGATGTCTCGCACATCAGCCGCGCGCGCCTGCATGTACTCATTGTCCATCGCCTCAAACATCGCGATGAACTTCCCGCACGTCGTCTCCACCGCGGATTCCGCGTTGATCTTTTCCCGCTCGATCAGCTCCGTGACAGAGTCCACAAAATTCAGATCATCCAGGAGCATCTGATGGACCTCAAAAATAGCAGCACCAGCCTCTCCCAGCTCAGTCAACGCCTTTTCATGAATTTTTGCGATCTCCCGTTTCGCGTTCTCCCGTGCCTGCTCAAAACGCGCGATCTCGGCCTCCGTATCATTAAGCGTCACGCGAATCACATTGCATTCTTTTTTTTGAAAAATCTTTATGTGCCCAACCGCAATGCCGTCGGACACAGCTTTTCCCTCAAACCTTCGCATTGTTCTCCCTGTCACCATCCTGCCGCCTCTCCCTTGCTATATCATCAACGTCCGATCATGTTTGAAGCGAATATCTCCACCCCGATAAAAATCAGAATTACACCGCCCAATATCCCGGCCTTCCCTGCAAGCTTTGTGCCGGCTCTTTTGCCGATCTCAAGGCCGACAAAGCAAATCACAAACGTGACAACCCCGATCAAAAAGCTCGCCAACAATGCCTCCGGCAGCCTATAATCCGCAATCGTAAATCCAACGGACAAGGCATCGATCGACGTGGCCACACCTTGCACAAGTAGGGCAGAGAATCCGACCGCCGCTTCATCCCCGGATTCTTTATCCCGAATCCCTGAATACAGCATTTCTCCACCTATGTATCCCAAAAGAGCCAGCGCAATCCACGGAATGAACCGCTCAAACACCTGAAAATACTGAACGATCGAAGACACGCAGACCCAGCCGAGCATCGGCATCGCAAACTGGAACACGGAAAAGAGCCCCGCAACACCGATCATTTTATGTCGCCTCATCTGCGGCTCGTTCAGTCCGTTTGCCAATGAGACTGAAAACGCATCCATAGCCAGTCCCACACCAAGCAGTATGCTGTTAAAGAAAAAAGCAAACGTAAGTTTCAATCTCTATCACCCGAAATACGTTACCATACTCTATGTGAAAAAACAATGCTCAGCCTTAGCTCGCACAGTGACCTCAAGTGTGTTGAATTTGGTGCTTATACCAAACGGAACTCCGCACAGTTTTCTGTTCTGCTGCTGTCTCCGATCCACACTCGGAACGCGCCGGGCTCGCTCCCGTATGTACCGTCCGCACGCAGAAAACGAAGCATCTCCTCTGAGATCTCAAAATTCACCTTCTCTGTCTCGCCCGAAGCAAGGGTCACACGGCGGATTCCCTTCAGCTCGCGGACCGGGCGCACCACGCTGGCCTTGAGATCCCGAAGATAAAGCTGTAACATCAGGGTTCCACTGCGATCACCCGTGTTCTTCACGTCTGCCGAGGCCGTGATGGAAGTGTCTTCCTTCATGACAGGCGAGTCCAGCCGAATCTCCGATATCTCAAAGGATGTGTAGCTCAACCCGTATCCAAATGGGTACAATGGCTCGTTCGGGATATCAATGTATTTTGAGAAAAATCTTCCCTCCACATCGGGCTGATTTGGTCTTCCGGTCGCATACTCATTGTAATGAACAGGTACTTGTCCGACACTGTATGGGAAACTCATCGGCAGCTTGCCGGAAGGGTTGACTTTTCCGGTCAGCACATCCACAATCGCGTGCCCGCCCTCTGTTCCCGGCAGCCAGACCTCCAGAATGGCCCTGGCCTTCTCACTGATCTCCCTGAGCTCGAGCGGTCTTCCGTTAAACAACACCACCACAATATTGGGATTGACTGTGAAAATCTCCCGAAACAGCTGCAGCTGAACATCCGGTATTCCGAGAGTTCCCCGGCTCGTCGCCTCGCCAGTCTGCAGAAAATGTTCTCCCAGAGGCATCACCACAAGATCCGCCTCCGCCGCGGCCTGCTTCGCCTCACTTAGCATCCTCGTCAACTCCTCTGAGGATTTGTATTCGCTTTTGGCCTGGTATCCATGCGCCCCCTCAAACCCGGTCAGATGCACCTCATTTCCCAGGATCTGTGAACCGGCATGGAAATTTGTCCGTTCCGAAGTGAACACTTCACGGGCTGCCTCCTCGATCGTGACGCAATCTCCACTGTCCCCTGTGATCGCCCACGTGCTGAGTATATTTTTGTTGTCCGTATACGGTCCGATAAATGCGATCTTCTTTGACAGATCAAGCGGCAGAATTCCATCATTTTTCAGAAGTACAAACGACCTGGCTGCAGTCTCGCGCGCAAGCTTCCGGTGCGCATCGCACAGGCAAAGCGTCTTCTCTGCCTCAGGGTCTGCATCTTTATATGGATTTTCAAAAAGTCCCAGCTTGTTTTTCAATTCCAGAATCCTGAGAACCGCATCGTCAATCAACTTCTCATCGACGGTTCCCTCTCTGACCAGCGTGGCCAGATTCTTCGCATAACAGCCGGTCATCATGTCAATATCCACGCCCGCCTCAAGCGCCTTTCTGGCGGCATCCTTTTCATCCTCTGAATATCCGTGCGCGATCGTCTCTGCAATTGCGGCGTAATCGGAGATCAGCACCCCCTGAAAATTCATTTCCTCCCGAAGTATTTTGCGCATCAGCCACTTGTTTGTCGTAGCCGGAATCCCGTTGACTGTGTTAAAAGAGGTCATGACAAGTCCGACGCCCGCGTCGATTCCCGCCTGGTAGGCCGGAAGATAAAACTCTCGCAGCGTATGTTCGCTCAACTCTACCGTATTGTAATCGCGTCCGGCCGTCGGCGCACCGTAGGCCGCAAAGTGTTTGATGCAGGCACAAACCTTGCCCCACTCGCGCATGTCCTCGCCCTGAAGACCTTTGA
>CANQEB010000175.1 GCA_947594085.1 uncultured Lachnospiraceae bacterium
CAGCCGATGCGCCAGTCGTCCGCGCTCGCCGCCGCTTAAGTCGCTGACACGCTTGAACACGTCGTCCCCGGTGAAGAGGAAGGACGCGAGAACATTCCGGATCTCGGTGTTTGTCATGTCCGGATAGACATCGGAAATCTCATCCATGAGCGTCTTTTCCATGTGCAGAAGCTGGTGCTCCTGATCGTAGTAGCCGATATGCACCCGGCTTCCTAGGGTAAACGCGCCTTTGTCTGCCGGAACCAGTTCGTTGAGGATCTTGAGGATTGTCGTCTTGCCGGTGCCGTTGTCTCCGATGACCGCGACGCGCTCGCCACGGCGGATCGTGAAATTCAGATCCGAGAAGAGCGGGTTGCCCGGGAAAGACTTGGACAGGTGCTCGACGGTCAGCACATCGTTGCCGCTCGTAATCTGCGGGGTAAAGCGCAGGTGCATGTCCGAGCGGACTTCCGTGGGCTTCTCCAGCACCTCAATCTTGTCCAGCATTTTCTCGCGGCTCTCCGCGCGCTTGATCGACTTTTCGCGGTTGAAAGACTTCAGCTTCGCGATGACGGCCTCCTGGTGTTTGATTTCTTGCTGCTGATTCAGGTACGCGCGCCATGCGGCCTCGCGCAGCTGCGCCTTCTTCTCCGCATAGGCACTGTAGTTTCCCGCGAACACGGAAAGCTTCCCGGCGTCGATCTCGAGAATCTTCGTGGCGACGCGGTTCAGGAAATAGCGGTCGTGCGCGACGATCAGCACTGCTCCGCTGTAGCTCATCAGATAGTTTTCCAGCCATGCGATCGAGCTCATATCCAGATGGTTTGTCGGCTCGTCGAGCAGCAGGATATCAGGAGCGGACAGCAGGAGACGGCCGAGGGCGACGCGCGTCTTCTGACCGCCGGAGAGCGTGCAGATCTGTTTGTCGAATTCGTCCTCAGCGAAGCCAAGCCCTTTCAGGATGCCGACCACCTCGCTGCGGACCGCGTAGCCGTTGCCGTGCTCGAATTCCACCGAGACGCGGTTGTACTGTTCCATGAGGTCAGAGAGTGCGTCGCCGGTGAGATGCTTCATCTCGTGCTCCATCGCGCGCAGACGCTGTTCCATCTGCAGAAGTCCCTGCTTTACACTCAGGAGCTCCGCGTAGATTGTCCGCGTGCTGTTGACGTCCTGGTGCTGTTCGAGATAGCCGAGCGTCTTGCCCCTGGTAAGCGCAACCACTCCAGAATCCGGCTCCATTTCGCCGACGATGATGCGCAGAAGCGTCGTCTTGCCAGCGCCGTTGATGCCGACGAGCGCGGTCTTCTCATGATCTTCGATGTGGAACGACGCGCCGGAAAGGATGACGTCCGTGCCGAAGGATTTCGATATATTCTGACAGGAAAGTATCATGGAGATGCTCCTTTGGATTTCATTATAATCACTGCGCGTCCGACCTTGCGTGCATCGACTGAGGCGGACGCTTTTTTGTTTTGTACCCATTATACTAAAAATCTGGCAAAAGACAACAAGGAAAACGAAAACTTGCTTGATTAAAACAAATGAGATGATATACTATATTTACATAAATTTATAGGAATGGACCGAGGCATGCGAAACCAATTAAAACAGAAGAAAAGACGAATTTTTGACATCATCCAGATCGGCAATGCCGGGGATTTCCCCAGCATTCTCTTTGATGTGCTGATGACGGTCGCGATTTTGTGCAACCTTTTTATCGCGATTTTTGACACCTTCGAGGCATCAGCGAACTACAAGTGGCTGCTCCATACGGTAGAGTGTGTCACGGTGGTCGGGTTTACGGTTGAGTATGTGCTGCGCGTCTGGACAGCGGAGTATCTGTATCCGCAGATGACCCCGCAGAAAGCGAGATGGAGGTATATCTTTTCCTTTACCGGAATCATCGACCTGTTGTCGTTTTTGCCGTTTTATTTGCCGGTCTTTTTCCCGACCGGGATCGTGGCATTTCGCATGTTCCGCGTGATCCGCATCCTGCGGTTGTTCCGGGTCAATCGCTACTACGACGCGTTCAACGTCATCTCAGATGTGCTGCGACGCAAGAGAGGACAGATCGTGTCTTCGGTCTTGATCATTCTGATCTTGATGACGGCATCCTCGCTCTGCATGTACGGACTGGAGCATGAGGCACAGCCGGAAGTGTTCAAGAACGCGTTTTCCGGCTTTTGGTGGTCGGTCTCCACGCTGCTGACGGTCGGATACGGCGACATCTATCCGGTCACGGTGGCGGGGCGTATCTTCGGTATCATTATCACGTTTCTTGGTGTCGGTATGGTGGCAATTCCGACCGGCATCTTGTCGGCAGGCTTTGTCGAACAGTATTCGATGATCAGGGAGTCCGCAAACTATCTTCTGAATGAGGAGATGCGTTTCGTGCGCCTGAAGATCGGCGCGAAACATCCGTGGGTTGGGCGTAAACTGCGCGAGATCGATCTTCCGCCCGGACTGTTTCTCGCCATGATCCAGAGAGCGGACGGCTCCATGCTTGCGCCGGAGAGGGATACGGTGATCGGCGAGGGAGATGTGGCGGTGATCAGCGCCGAGTCGAGCGCCGACCGCAGCAGTCTCACCCTGCGCGAGATCATTCTCGGGGAACACCATCCGTGGAACGGCTGCCGGATCCGGGACCTCGATCTGTCGCGTCAGACGCTGATTGTCATGATTCGTAGAAACGGCGATCCGCTTGTCCCGAAGGGCGACACGGTGCTGAAGGAGAAGGACGAGATTTTCCTGTGTACGAGGAAGAATATCGCGGATTCGAAGCTGATCCGGATCTGACAATTTGACATTTGAAGCTGTATTTGGGTGGTCCGTGTCTTTGGCATACAACTGAGGATCGTGATTTTTGAACAGTATTTGATTGCGCATATAAATTCATATGCGGTATTGGTATGCTGCGATTGACAAAAAATAGACAAGTGAGTATAATATTTTCCGACAATAGTTTGATGCAAAAAAGGGGTAAATCGTGGAAGATCATGAGATTTCAAAAGTGGTGGTCAAACGGCTGCCGCGCTATTACAGATATCTGGGAGATCTGCTTGAGAAGAAGGTAGAACGTATCTCGTCCGGAGAGCTGAGCGAGCTGATGGGGGTCACAGCATCTCAGATTCGCCAGGATCTGAACAATTTTGGCGGATTTGGTCAACAGGGCTACGGTTACAATGTGAAGTATCTGTACAACGAGATCGGCAAGATTCTTGGTCTGGACAAGGTCTATAATATGATTATCGTCGGGGCAGGCAATCTGGGACAGGCGCTCGCCAATTACGTGAAATTTGAGAAGCGTGGGTTTTGGATCAAGGGAATTTTTGATGTGAATCCGAAGCTTTGTGGTCGCACGGTCCGCGGGATCGAGATCCGGATGACGGATGAGCTGCCGCAGTTTATTCGTGAGCATGAGATACAGATCGCGGCTCTGACGCTTCCAAAGAGTGGCGCTGAGGTGATTGCACCGATCCTTGTAGAAAACGGTGTGAAGGCGATTTGGAATTTTGCGCACACAGATTTGCATGTTCCCCCAAACGTCATTGTTGAGAATGTGCATCTCTCGGAGAGCTTGATGCAGCTTTCCTACAATCTAAATCACTCAGAAAATATATAAGAGACAATGACAGGCCGGCGGAGGGGAAGACATCTGCTGGCCTGATATGCATTATTGCATAAGGTAGCAAGGAAAAATTCTATGATTTAATGTTTATAGATATCACATTTATAGAAATTATGGAAGGATGGCGACATATGGAATTTCTATTGAACGCGGAACAAATGAAACATTGTGACAGTGATACGATTGAGAAGATTGGAATTCCGTCGCTTGTACTGATGGAACGCGCGGCTCTTTCGGTAGTCGATGAGATTTATCGCGCAGGGTGTGATTTGCGCTCCGTACTTGTGGTTTGCGGTTCCGGAAATAACGGAGGAGACGGCTTCGCGGTCGCCAGACTTCTCGACGAACAGGGAGTGCGCGTGACAGTCGCATTTGTCGGAAACGAGGAATCGATGTCGCCGGAAACTTCGGCGCAAAAGCAGATTTGTGAAAATTGTGGGATAAAAATCAGCAGTAATTTTATGCAGCGCGAATATACTGTTATAGTAGATGCCATTTTTGGCATCGGAATGTCAAGAGATGCGCAGGGGCGGTATGCGCAGATCATTGACTGGATCAATCAGCAATCCGCGTTCAAGGTTGCAGTGGACATTCCGTCTGGAGTCAGTGCGGACACAGGGCGAATTCTTGGGACTGCTGTTCAGGCAGATCTCACGGTCACCTTTGCATACCGAAAGCTTGGACATGTGTTGTTCCCAGGGACAGAGTTTTGCGGAAATGTAGTGCGACGAGATATTGGCATTACCGCGGATCGGTTCCAGAGAGGAATACCAAACATTTTTACATATGGGGAGGAGGACCTTTCGAGGATTGCCGGGCGCAGACCATATTCCCACAAAGGGACTTACGGAAGGGTGTTGTTGATTGCCGGAGGCCACGGGATGAGCGGTGCCGCATGCCTCTCTGCGATGGCGGCATATCGCAGTGGGAGCGGATTGGTACGTGTGTTCACACCAGAGTGCAATCGTGAGATCATACAGACGTATCTTCCTGAGGCGATTGTCACAACGTACAGAGATGACTATTCCAAAACAGCAGGACAGGCCAGAGAGGGTGCTGAAAGAGTTACAGCCTACAGTGAAATGCATTTCCCTGCGAGGGAGCTTGAGGAAGCATTGGCGTGGTCTGATGTGACAGGGATCGGTCCAGGCTGCGGGACAGACCGTATGCAAGAGGAGATCCTCGCAACGGTGCTTTCAGAATACAAAAAACCGCTCGTAATCGATGCAGACGGCTTGAATTTGTTGTCGCGGCGCCCCAATCTGTTGTATGAGACGGAAGCCTCTGTGATCCTGACGCCGCATATTGGAGAGATGATGCGGCTGACCGACAATACGAAAGAGGAAATCTTATCAGATATTTTGCAGACGGCAAGGCAATTTGCGCGTGAATACGGTGTGGTTTGTGCGCTCAAAGATGCCAGGACGGTTGTCTCAGACGGCTCGCGGGTCTATGTGAACACATCTGGCAACAACGGTATGGCAGTCGGCGGTTCCGGAGATATTCTGACAGGAATAATTTGTGGACTTCTCGCGCAGAAAATGTCTGCGTTTGATGCAGCGGCGCTTGGCGTGTACTTACATGGGCTTGCCGGAGACGAAGCGCAGGAGAAAAGAAGCGCCTATGGCATGATTGCACGCGATATCGTAGACCAGATCGGTGAGGTGCTGAAGCGGAGGACAGAAGAATGAACAACGGAAGAATTACAGCATATATTCATATGAAAGCGATCGCAGAGAATTTCCGGCGCATGAAAGAAAACCTCAGAGAAGGAGTGCGGATGGTTGCGGTTATCAAGACGGACGCTTATGGACATGGGGCAGTGCCGATCGCTTGCATGGTGGAGTCCTATGATTATATTTGGGGATTTGCGGTTGCGGCCTTTTCTGAGGCGTTGGAGCTGCGCGAAGCAGGAATTACAAAGCCGATTCTGATTCTCGGCTATACATTTGAAGAGGATTATCCCGAGATAGCCGCGCGTGGAATTCGCCCAACCGTGTTCACGGCTGATATGGCGCACAAATTCTCGGAGGCCGCCAGAAGCGTGGGCGTGA
>CANQEB010000176.1 GCA_947594085.1 uncultured Lachnospiraceae bacterium
CTCACCATGAACTGGTCCATGCACACGCTCCGGGATCTTCTCGTCCTTAAGCCCATGCACACGCTCCGGGATCTTCTCATCCTTAAGCCCATGCGCACGCTCCGGGACATCCTCCTTCCTACTAAAAAGCTCATCCATCCTGTGGTTCCTGACATTGTCGGCCAGAGGCAGCAACAGATAGACGTCGCTGCGGTAGCTCTTGAAATACAGCTCATGCGCGAGCAGCTTCTCCAGAAATTTTCCCTCGCACAGATAGACGATATTGCCATCCTCCAGCTTCCGCCGCATCGTAAACATATAGTTCCGAAGCGCTTTTTGTCCGTCTCCGGAGACAGCAATGGCGCTGATGTCGATAATCGGATAGCCCTCTTCCTGAATGTGATTCAGGTGTGAGATCCATGCGTCAGACAGCTGTTTTATCACCTCTCCCCCGCGGTAATCAGCCCGGATGGCGATGGAGAGAATGAAGAGATGATTTCCCTCTTCGCTATACTGCGCGATCTCATCCGGGCGGATATCATCATCCCGGATCACGGTCGTCTCATCGCGGATATCCTTATAAAGCGCATCCGTGCATGGGAAAAAATTGATGTATCCGGCAAGCCGATCCTGCTCTTCATCCATAACGCAGATAAACGAATCACGGTTTTCGTTGTAGCGGGCCACCATGTTTTCCAGCTCTCCGACATATTGCTGGTCGTACACTTCGGCGTCTACCTCCATGACCCGCGGAAGAAAATCCGTGTCAAAATCCAGCCCTGTCAGAACCCTGAATCCCATAAGCCTTTCCTCCTCAATCTGCCTTCAATTCCTTCCACAAAGTATCCATCAGATCTGTGGTCTCCTGACTCATCTGCACCGATACCTCACAGTTCTCTGTCGCATCATCCGGCGGGACGAGCGATTCATCAGCCCTCTCTTCTTCCGACAGAGACGCAAGCACCGCCTCATTCGGCGTGGAATAATAAATATATTCAAAATTCTTCTTCGCCACATCTTCCCGGCACAGGAAATCCAGGAACTGCTGCGCCGCATCCAAATCATCACAGTATTTCGTCACTCCCCAGGAATCCAACCATACGTTGGAGCCTTCTTTGGGAACGACATAGGCAAGATTTTCGTTGTACTGATGCCCCAAATATGCCTCGCCCGAGTACACGACCGCCATCGTGGCATTCCCGGCAACCACTTCGTCCCTCGCCTCGTCAACCAAGTACGCCTGGACATCTGGCTTCTGCTTCAACAAGAGCTCCTGCGCTTCGCGCAGCTCTGCCTCACTGTCACTGTTCAGAGAATAACCCAGATATTTCAATGCCACCATAAAAGTGTCGCGGATGCTGTTTTGCATGACAATCTCCCCAGCATACTTGCCGTTGAAGAGAACGTCCCAACTGTCGACCGGGCCATCTGTCTTTGTCGTGTCATAGAGAATTCCCACAGTACCCCAGAAATAGGGAACTGTATACGCATTTTCAGGATCGAATGCCTTGGAAAACTCCCAATAGCGCTCTCCGATATTGTTCTTGTATTCAAGCTGATCCATATCGATCTTCTGGAATTCTCCCTCTTCGATCAATTTCTGCAGCATATAATCAGACGTACAGAGCAAATCATACTCGATCGCCCCGGATTTATATTTCGTGTACATTTCCTCCGGCGTCAATGCCTCCTCGTAATGAATCCGAATTCCAGTTTCCTCCGTAAACTGATCGATCATATCCGGGTCCATATACTCGCCGTAATTGAACACAGTCAGCTCTCTCTTTTCCTTCTCTTTTCCCCCGCACCCAGCGAGGCTCACGCAGGCAGCACCCAATACAACTGCCAGCAGGACAGCATTTTTTCTCTTTCTCATAGTGTGAACTCTTCCCTTTCATTTGATTCCTGTGCGAGATAATACTTGCGGTTTTTCTTTTCGTTGCGCGCCCCTACATGGTTTACTACAAGCAGCAGACATAATACTACCAGAAAAATCAAAGTCGAAAGCGCATACATCTCCGGCTTGATTCCTTTTCGTATTTCTCCGTAAATCATGGTCGACAGAGTATTGACCCCAGCGCCCTTCGTGAAATAAGTGATCACAAAATCATCGATGGACATGGTAAACGCCATAAAAAAGCCGGACAGGACCCCACCCATAAGCTGCGGGAGCATGATCTTAAAAAAGCCATACAGCGCATTCGCCCCGAGATCTCTTGCCGCCTCGTAGATGCTGATATTCATTCTCTGTAGCTGAGGCATAACGCTCATAATAACATAAGGGATATTGAACGTAATATGTGCCAACAGGACACTTCCAAAGCCCAATGGAATGAAATGGATAAACCATAGCATCAAAGCAATGCCAGTCACAATGTCCGCATTCAACATAGGAATATTGGTGAAAATCATCATAATCCGGTAATTCCGGCGACTCATCGCATGAATCCCCAGCGCACCCGATACACCGATTATCGTGGCAATCAGCGCCGACGCGAACGCAAGCACCAGTGTCGTAATCAAGGCCTCCCTGATCTGCGCATTTGCGAACAGTCCCCGGTACCAATCCAGAGTGAATCCACCCCAAACTACCCGCGAACGCGAATTGTTGAACGACAATACGATCAGCACAAAAATCGGAATATATAAAAACAGGAGGATCAGTGCGATGTAGCATCTGCTCATCAGATCCTTTAACTTCTCTACCATATCGCAGACTTCTTCCCTTCCACGTCATTTTTCATGGTAAACGCCATACTGATCAACACAAAAATCATCAGAGTGACCGACAGCCCTGATCCGAGATTCCAGTTTGCGCTCTTGGTAAATTCCTGCTCGATCACATTGCCGATCAGCTGCATCTTTCCGCCGCCCAAAATATCAGAAATCACAAAGGAGGTCATCGAGGGAACAAAGACCATCACGATACCGCTCAAAAGTCCCGGGAGAGACAGCGGCAAGATGATTCGAAAGAAAATGGTCAAGCTCTCCGCGCCCAGATCCCGCGCCGCCTCCAGGATATCCTCATCAATCTCCGCGATCGCATTAAACAATGGAAGAATCATATAGAGCAGATAGTCATACACAACGCCTATCATCACCGCTGTGCCGGTATTGGCAATTGCCAATGGCTGCAGCCCCAGCTTCTGCACGATAAAGTTCAAAATACCGTTCGGCGACAGGATCATCTGCCACGCCAGGATCCGCAGGATAAAATTCATCCACATTGGCAGGATAACAATAAACAGCGCGAAACCCCTCTGTCCAAGATTCAGCCTGCGCATTGCCAGCACCATCGGATAGGCCAGCAAAATGCAAATCACCGTGCAGCCCAAGGCAATCTTCAGGGAAAAAAGCAACGCTTTGAAATGAATCGGATCAAACAGCGCCAGCACATTCTCTATCGAGAAGCCACCTTCCCTTGCGGTAAACGCATAGCGAAAGATTACCAGCATAGGAATGACCGTAAATCCCACCACCCAGATTATGTATGGTGAAGAAAACCAGGCTCGCTTATTGATATTTTTTCTTTTAATCATTCTCTTTGCTTACCTCCGCATCCGCAGAATGCGGCTTATGCATGATCTGGATGTTATCGGGAAGAATTGTGAGCCCTTTCATCGTCCCCACCGGCGCGGGATTCACACTCTGAACCATCCACTCATACTCTCCGACACGGACCTTGATCTCATAGTAGGCGCCCTTAAAGATAGTAGAGATCACCATGCCCTTCAGATAACCTTCCTCTTCCTCGACAAGCACAAGATCCTCCGGCCGAATCACCACATCGACCAATTCGTCTTTTCCGAATCCGACATCAACGCAAGGAATCTTTGCCCCTTGTATCTCCACCAGACAGTCACGCCTCATGATGCCGTCAATAATGTTGCTCTCACCGATAAAATCCGCGACAAACGCATTCTGCGGCTCGTCATATATGCTCTTGGAGCTTCCGATCTGCTGTATGATTCCCTTGTTCATAACAATGATACGGTCAGACATGGTAAGAGCCTCTTCCTGATCGTGCGTGACATACACAAACGTAATGCCCACCTCTTTTTTGATCTTGATCAGCTCCCGCTGCATCCCCTGTCTGAGCTTTAGATCCAGCGCGCCAAGTGGTTCATCCAGCAAGAGAACCTGCGGCTCATTCACAATTGCGCGGGCGATTGCCACACGCTGCTGTTGTCCACCGCTCAAGGATGTCGGGCTTCGCTTTTCGTAGCCTTCCATGTTTACCAGCTTCAAAGCATATCTCACCTTGTCTCTGATATACTCTCGACTCTTCTTTTTCAGCTGCAGTCCGAAAGCGATATTCTCCTCCACGTTCATATGGGGAAACAACGAATATTTCTGAAAAACGGTGTTGACATTGCGCTTATCCGGAGAAAGCCCGGTGATGTCTCTTCCATCAAAAAGAACGCGCCCCTCATCCGGTCTCTCAAAGCCTCCGATAATCCGCAAGGTCGTCGATTTTCCGCAGCCGGACGGACCCAGCAGCGTGATAAATTCATTTCGGTTAATTCCAAGACTGAAATTGTTCAGAATCTTTTTCCCGTCAAAAGATTTGCTGACGGAGTCCAACTCCAAAATAATATCCTGCATGGTGTCCTCCTTAGAAGCTTGGGGGGCTGCTGACCCAGATCAGGGAAGAAACTTTTTCGCAAGCAGAACTGATCTTATGTTTCTTGTCTGCAGGGAACAAAAAAGAATCTCCCTCATTGATATTATAAGTGTGATCTCCATACTGCAGCAGAACAGACCCTTCCAACACATAGCCGAATTCCTCCCCTTCATGAGGCTTATCCTCCGGCATCGACTGTCCCGGCTGCAGTCTCACGAGAATCGGTTCCAGGCTCCTGCTCTGCGCCGTCGCGATCAACCAGGATATGCTGTTCTTATGCTCATCTTCCTTTTCAAAATAGTCTTCCTTGCGGTAGACGATCTGTACATCTCCCTCCTCGCGGAAAAAATCCGAAAGATTTGTGCCCAAGCACTCTACAATATCCAGCAGTGTGGACACGGAAGGAGCCGTCAACCCGCGCTCCAGCTGTGAAATGAATCCCTTGGTAAGCTCTGTCCGATCCGCCAATTCCTCCTGCGTCAGATCATTCTGGTTGCGCAAGTCACGGATCTTAATCCCAATCTGTTCTTCTATGCTCATCTCTTTTTCCATATTTTCTCTTTCTTACATTTACTAAATTTTTTGTTTACCCATTCAATTATACACATACTAAACCTAAAGTCAACTATTATTTCAACTTATAGCAATTCCATTCTGGTGTGCAGGATTCTGCCAAACAAAAAGGAGGATATCTTCCAGTCTGTTCATGACCTTCGAGATATCCCCCATGCCGTCAATATATCAGATACTCTTTAATCTTGCAGCGATTTCTCCGCGTCCGCACGGCCGGTTCCTCCCATAAAGGAAGAATAATAGCCCGGTGTCAAAGGCTTCATCACGAAACGAGAGAGTGGTTTCACCGTCTCCCCCGTGGCAATGGATTCCTCCATACCAGCCAGCACCTCCAAGCAATGCAGCCCGTATTCCTTGCTGCAGCGATTCGGGCGACCGGATCGAATCGCATACGCCATCTCCGCTACGCCAACCCCTCGATGCCCATAAAAGTCAAATGGCGTGGGCTCGATGGTGTTCGT
>CANQEB010000177.1 GCA_947594085.1 uncultured Lachnospiraceae bacterium
TTTGTAAGACGGGTTGCTGCGATCATAAGCTCTCTTGCGCTTCGCAGCCGCACTCAGCTCAATCGCCTGCGCCTGCTTCTCCTCCAAGTACGCCTGACACTGTTCCAGCTCCTGAATGGTCTGCCTCGCCTGTTCCGTGATCTCCTTTGCCTTCTTAGCTTCCAGCATTTTTTGCTTTTCGAGAAGCCGCCGTTCTGCCTCCTCGCTGTGAAGTCTGATATCCGGATGCGTCTTGCGAATGTGTTCCAATAATAGATCCACATCCTCCTCGCGCTTGAAATTACACTGCTTATATTTTCCGTTGTCGTACTCGACCACAAGATACGGAATCGAGGCAAATACACCTTTTCCGGTAAATCCTCCCTTGCTCATCGCAATGCGCTTGAAAATTCTCGTAATGGACGAATACACGATATAATACCTACGGTCAAAATAAAAACTATTCAGGTAGATCGCCTTTTCACCCACACCGCAAGGCCCGTATTTTTTACAATTTTTCTTGTCCTCGACCAAATCATTTTCACTCAGAGATTTTGTCCCCAGTTGAACCGGCTTGAATATCATTGCTCGCTTTCCTTTCCAGAAATTTCAACCACTCGAAGTCACTCTTCTCGTTTCAAACTCCCATGTCTGAGTCTATATTTGTTCTTTATGATAGCACAAATCTCGTACATCTACAAGCAGGCTCAAACCGTCTGCTGAATCGTCCTCCCCTTTGGAGAAGCAGGAATTCATTGAGAAGGAGACGCTCAAACCTATTGCCGAACCGTCCTCTCCTTTGGAGAGAAACAAATACACTCAAGTTGTATGGCCCAAACTTACCGCTGAATCATTTTCTCTCTTGGAGACGTATTTCACCGGGTACACCAGGCAACAGGGCGCGGCAGATCACATCCGCCACGCCCTTCTCTTATCTATCTATGTACTTTCCCTTCCCTCTATTTCACGCGCAGGAAATATCGGGCAGTTCTTTCCTCTCTATGCACTCTTTGGCTGCTTTCTCGTCGCCATGATGAAGATGCCCAGGAACACGACTGCGAGGATCAGACCTACCGGATAGGCGATCTTTGTGCCGAGATTCAGGCACTCGCCCGCCGCCACAAAGTAGGTCATCGAAACCGCGCTCATGAAGGTCGCCGGAACCGCCGTGATCCAGTAGTTCTTCTTCTCCTTGTACAGGTACATGCTCGCCGTCCACAGAACAATCATCGCCAGCGTCTGATTCGTCCAGGAGAAGTAGCGCCAGATCACCTGATAGCTGAACCAGCCGACGCTGTTGCCGATGCCGAGGAATGCGCCGACGCCGAGTACTGGAATGCAAAGGATGAGACGATTCTTCATGTTCGCCTGATCCATCTTCAGCCAGTCAGCCAGCACCAGACGTGCAGAACGGAACGCCGTGTCACCGGAAGTGATCGGGCAGGCCACAACGCCCAGCATCGCAAGCGCGATACCGATGCCGCCCATCGTCTTGGAGCAGACATCATAGACCGCCGCGGGCTGTCCCTGAGCGATGATGTCATTCAGCCCGGTGGAAAGGCCGCCGGTCAGCTCGTACAGAGAACATCCTGCCGCCGCCCAGATCAGGGCGATCACGCCCTCAGCCACCATCGCGCCATAAAATACGAAATGGCCCTGATGCTCATTCTTCATGCAACGTGCCATCAACGGGGACTGTGTCGCGTGGAAACCGGAGATCGCGCCGCAGGCCACCGTGATAAACATGAACGACCAGATCGGGGTGCCCGCCGGATGGCGGCTGCCAAACGCGGACCAGATCTCAGGAATCGTATAGCCGTGCGTGAAGATGCCGACCGCCACACCGATCGCCATGATGATCAGGCAGATGCCGAACACCGGATAGATCTTGCCGATGATCTTGTCGATGGACAAAAACGTCGCGATGAAATAGTAAACCAAAATCAGAATCAGCCAGAACATCGTCTGTGCGAAGAAACCACTGCCGCCATTCTCGGTGATCAGCTTCACGATAATACCGGCCGGGCCCACCGCAAACACGGTACCAACCATGATCAGCAGGACCACGTTGAACACACGCATCACATTCTTCATGATGCCGCCGAGATAGATACCGCAGACCTCGGAGATAGAAGCGCCGTCGTTGCGCTCGCTCATCATACCGGAGAAATAGTCGTGCACCGCGCCCGCGAAGATCGTACCGAAGGTAATCCACAGGAACACGATCGGTCCCCACAGAGCACCCTGCAGTGCACCGAAGATCGGACCGAGACCCGCGATGTTCAACAGCTGGATCATGAACAGACGCCACTGAGGCAGCACCACATAGTCGACGCCGTCGTTGATCTTAACCGCCGGTGTCTCTCTGTCGTCCGGGGCAAACGTATTGTCCACGACCTTACCATAGACAAAATACCCGCCGATCAGCAGGATCAAACAGATGAAAAAACTAATCATAAAGCTCCCTCCCTCTTTCGAGAAATTTAATAAAATTTTTATACTTCAATTATATTACATTTTGCCCAAAATTCAATACGTGTTTCAAAAAAAATAGTACAATTTGTCCTATTTTACAGTTCTGTCCATCCTTTTCAGCGCTAGGCAATCCGGGGGATGCCTGAACTGTTGCAGGATTTTCCGGAAATTTGAATTAAGACTTGTTCCCGCGCATAGATTTCATGTATAATAGGCATCGTATGTGAATCCATATGTAATTTGCCACCGAGAAAGGAGTTTTCTATGCTGAACTATCTGCTTGTATTTTTTATCTCTATGGTACCGCTTGTCGAGCTGCGCGGGGCGATCCCGGTCGGTGTCCTGCGCGGGCTGCCGCCGGTACAGACCTACGTCATCGCGATCCTCGGGAATATGATCCCGGTTCCGTTTATCTATCTGTTTGCCCGCACCGTGCTGAACTGGGGCAAGGATAAACCGGTCATCGGCAGGCTCTTCACCTTCTGTCTGGAAAAGGGCGAAAAAGGCGGAAGGAAGCTTCAGGCGAGCGCTGGACGCGGCCTCTTCGTCGCGCTCCTGCTCTTCGTGGGCATTCCGCTTCCGGGCACAGGCGCGTGGACGGGCACGCTCGCGGCCAGCATCCTGAATATGGATTTCAAGTCCAGCGTCATCGCGGTCATGCTCGGCGTGCTGCTCGCGGGACTGATCATAGGAGCGGCGAGCGCGGGACTGTTCGGGGCGTTCGGCGCGATCCTCAGCTGACCGCTCAAAGCGAATCTGAACCCATCTCCCGGACATGTCAGGGCACAGGCATCTCCTATCCGCAATGATCCGAAAACAATGAATTGTCCTGAAAATGAAAGGATAACAATCGATATGAACAATGTGATTCTGATCGGTATGCCAGGTGTTGGCAAGAGCACGATCGGCATAGTACTCGCCAAGGTACTCGGCTATGATTTCATCGACTCGGATCTTCTGATTCAAAAATCAGAGGGAAAGCTGCTCTGGCAAATCATGCGCGATGCCGGAAATGACGAATTCAACCGCATCGAGGAGCGGGTAAACTGTGCGATCGACGCTGATCGCTCCGTTATCGCGACAGGCGGCAGCGTCGTCTACGGCACGAAAGCGATGGAGCATCTGCGCTCCATCGGAACTGTAATCTATCTGGAAGCCGATTGTCTGACCCTCGCCAGCCGTCTCGGCGACCTCACGAAACGCGGGGTCGTCTTTCGCCCCGGTCAAAAGCTCTCAGATTTGTACGCGGAACGCACCCCTCTTTACGAAAAATACGCACATCTTACGATCCCGGTCGGGAACCGAAGCGTGCAGGATGCTGTGGCTGATATCGAGACCGCACTGCGTGCCCGGACGCAGGCATGATCCTCGTCGAAACTGTCGCAGGCCACTCAGTCGCGCACACGCTAGGACGCCATCCGCAAAGCAGCTTGTCCTCCATCTCAAGCTCTCGCGCAAAAGGCAGAGCTTCTTAAGCTGTCTCTGTTCTCTGCTGCTGTCTCCCAATCCCAAGCCTCCGGTACACTGTAAAATACATTGTCGCAAAGCACGCAACACCGCCGATCACGTTTGAAATCGGCTCGGCCAAAAAAATACCTGCTACGCTGTCCGTCATCAGACGAGGCAACAGAACCGTCAGCGGCAGCACAATGACCACTTTGCGGAATAGAGAGAAAAAGATCGCCTGCTTTGATTTTCCGAGCGCTGTGAATACGGACTGCCCCGAAAATTGAAACAGCATAAAGACAAAGCCTGCAAAATACAGATGCACAGAGCGAACACCCGCCTCAATCATCGCGCGGTTACCGGTGAACAGAGACAGAAACGGTTTTGGGAACAACACGAGCAACCCCCACGCAGCGACCGTATACAATGCGCCCACTGCAGACATGAAGCGAATGCCCTTGCGGATCCTGTTGTACTGCCTTGCCCCGTAGTTGAATCCGAGCACCGGCTGTGAGCCCTGCGTGATCCCCATGACCGGCATACTCAGGATCTCGCGGATCGAATTCAGGACCGTCATAATCCCAATATACAGATCCCCGCCATAAATACTCAACATCGCATTGCACGCGATTTGTGCGACACAATTCGTCGCCTGCATGATAAAGCCGGCCGTACCGAGCGCTGTGATGTCGCGCACCAGCGGCCACTCCAGCCGGAAATATTCTTTTTTCAATTTCAGGATCGCCTTTTTCCCCGTCAAAAATCGGAGTACCCACACAGCGGAAATGATCTGCGCCGCCACAGTCGCGATCGCGGCGCCCTCGATTCCCATGCCAAAGCCAAAGATCAGAATCGGGTCGAGAATCAGGTTGATCAGCGCGCCCAAAAGCGTCGTTCCCATCGCGATCCGCGGGAACCCCTGCGACGTGATAAAATTGTTCATTCCGTTGCCAAGCATGAAAAACACTGTGCCGAGCAGATAGATCATCAGATACGTATTCGCATAAGGATACGTGGCGTCACTCGCGCCCAGCATATACAGGACCGGACGCTTCAGCACGTAACACAATGCCATGATGGCAAAGGACGTGAAAAACAACAGCGTCGCCGAGTTTCCCATGATCTTCTCCGCCTGCTCCGTCTTCCCAGCGCCACGCGCGATCGAACACAGCGGCGCGCCGCCCATCCCGTACAGGTTCGTAAATGCATTGATCAGCGACACAATTGGAAAGACGAGCCCAATCCCGGTCAGCGCAAGACCATCTGAGCCCGGCAGATGACCAATATAGATCCGGTCCACAATATTATAGAGAAGCTGCAGGATCTGTGCGATCATCAGAGGCACCGCCTGCATCATGATGTGTCTGCTCACGCTTCCCTTTGAAAAATCGTGCTCCAAAAATACCGCCTCCTCAGAATCGAAATTTTTTCCACTGAAATCGCTCCATGTCAACATGTCCGTCCTTGAACTCCACGCCCTCAGCCTCGAGAAGCGTGATCTGCCGATTCTCCCCGCCGAACGCGAACGCACTCGACACCTCACCGAATCGGTTCACCACGCGGTGGCAGGGAATGTGCGCCGGATCCGGGTTGACATGCAGCGCGTACCCGACAACGCGGGAGAGCCTGCGGTTCCCGACCAGGCCCGCGATCTGCCCGTAGGTCGCCACGTTTCCGCGCGGGATCTTCCGCACGACATCGTAGA
>CANQEB010000178.1 GCA_947594085.1 uncultured Lachnospiraceae bacterium
CATCTTCTTTACGTTCGCCTTCATCATTTTGTTGTCCTCCTTTTTCTTTTCTATCTATATTCTCGAAATCGTTTTCCCTTTTGTTGATTCAAGTATAGCATGCAAACTCTTTCGCAAATTATTTCGTCCATAACTTTTTTTGCTTTTTTTAATGAAAAACGAAATTATTTGAAGCGATGGCATTGAGATACCACAAAATCAGAATTCCACATACAAAAGTTCCTCCCCCCCCAGATCTTGGCAAAAAAATACTTGCCCCAACCTTTGACAAAGGTCAAAAAAAGAGGCCGCCCGGCCAGAAGCTTTCTGGTCAGAGCGGCAACCCTATCTCTATTTCAGTTTGTGCATATCCACAGGCTTTTGTAAGCTGAAGCCTGCCAAAATTTTGAAACAGCGCTCTCGTGGCACGTCTTTAGAAGAAATCGTCTCCCTGCAGCGCGTCGAAGCCCTCTTCGCCCGTACGCACCTTCACGACGTTCGCCACATTGTAGACGAAGATCTTGCCATCGCCGATATGCCCGGTATACAGCGCTTTCTTCGCGGCCGCAATCACGGCAGCCGGGGAAACCTTGCTGACGACGACATCCACCTGAATCTTCGGAAGCAGATTCAAATCCATCTGAACACCACGGTAATACTCCGCCTTACCTTTCTGTGTGCCGCAGCCGAGCACGTTCGTCACCGTCATACCCATGACACCGATCTTGTTCAGCGCCTCCTTCAGCTCGTCGAACTTGCTCTGCTTCGCGACGATCGTGATCTTCGTAATATTCGTATCGCTTGCGATTGTCTCAGTCGGGGTCTTGACCTGCACCGGAACTGCATCGTCCACATGAACCGGATTCTCCGGAAGAGGCGCGTCAAAGGTATCGCGCACGCCACCGAAGTTGTTGATACTGGAGGTCTGTGCAAAATCTGCATATGCAGATGCGAGGCCATGCTCGTGAATATCCAGACCCTCAATCTCTTCTGTCACAGAAGCGCGCAGGCCAATCGTATGCTTCAGCACATTGAAGATGATCGTCATCGTCACGGCCACCCACGCGATCACGCACACGACGCCAAGCAGCTGCGTGAGGAAGAAGTGGAAGCCGCCGCCGTAGAACACGCCAAGCTTCTCGCCTGTTCCGAAATCATAGTAGGCAAACAGGCCCGTCAGCAATGTACCTGTCATACCGCAGATGCCGTGAACGCCAACCGCACCCACCGGGTCGTCTACCTTCAGCTTCTTATCCACGAACTCAATACCAAGCACGACCGCGAAGCCTGCCACGATACCGATGATCGCAGCGCCCACCGGGGTCACGGTGTCGCAGCCTGCCGTGATCGCCACAAGACCTGCCAGAGAACCGTTCAGCGTCATGGAGACATCCGGCTTCTTGTAGCGGATCCATGTGAAGATCATCACCGTCACAGTAGCAACCGCCGCCGCCAGGTTTGTGGTGTAGAAGATTCTCGCCGCCGTCGCTGCACTGTCTCCGGACATCGCCAGCGTCGAACAGCCATTGAAGCCGAACCAGCAGAACCAGAGAATGAATACGCCGAGCGCCGCAAGCGTCATGCTGTGTCCGAGGATCGCGTTCGGCTTGCCGTCTTTGCCATACTTGCCAATACGTGGACCAAGCACCGCTGCTCCCACGAACGCTGCCACACCGCCAACCATATGTACGGCCGTAGAACCCGCGAAGTCATGGAAACCGAGCTGCGCGAGCCAGCCGCCGCCCCAGATCCAGTGACCCGAGATCGGGTACACGAACAGGCTGATCAACGCGCTATAAATGCAGTACGCGGAAAATTTCGTACGCTCCGCCATCGCACCAGAAACGATGGTAGCCGAAGTCGCACAGAAGACCGTCTGGAAGATCATTGTCGCGTAGTCGTCCGTCTTCATGCAGAACAGATCGAGTCCGCCAATCAGCGCGCCCGTGCCGCCGAACATGATGCCAAAGCCGATGAACCAGTAGATCGGGGTACCGATACAGAAGTCCATCAGGTTCTTCATCACAATGTTGCCCGCGTTCTTCGCGCGCGTCAGACCAGTCTCCACCATTGCAAAGCCTGCCTGCATAAAGAACACCAGCGCTGCTCCGACCAATACCCACGTGGTATCCAGTCCGGTAATTAAGGTTTTCAGTTCATCCATAATAATTCCTCCTCTCCACAAACAAAGAAAGCGCCGTGGAAATCCACAGCGCCTTCGCTTGATTGACTGTAGTCTACACCCATCATTCGCCGGGTGTCAACCGCAAATCTAAAAATTTTCTAAATTTGGCGGCATTATAGAAAATGCACAAATTCAATCTTTGATTTTGTAAAATATGTACAACGAATCTTTCCTGCACCTGTCCGGCCAACCGCAGAGCCTGCATCACAAAAGCATCTGCTTTAACTCCCTGACATTGGACACGATACGTCCGGGCTCAGCCCCGGCTTCGAGCAGAAAATCTCTGTTGCGAAATCCCCAGGATACCAGAATGTAGTCCATCTCCGCATTCCGCGCCGTCTGCAGATCTACATCAGAGTCTCCCACATAGACCGCATGTCCACGTTCCACTCCAAGCTCTGAAAGTGCCTGCAGCGCGCAATCCGGCGCAGGCTTCCTGCGGCAGCCCTTCTTTTCTCCGATCGCCACATCCACGAGCTCTTTGAAATATACATCCTTAAGCCTCTGTACCGCCGAATCCGCCTTGTTCGACACGATCGCCGTGCCTACATCCTCCTTCTTCAGCCAGTCCAGAAGAGACAGTACTCCGGGATACGGCTCCGTCGCATCCATACAATGCTCCTCGTAGTGTTCCCGAAAGCAGGCCAGGATCTGTTCAAATTCCGGATGGTCCTCCCCACCCGGCACACAGAGCCGGATCAGTCTGCGAATACCGTTCCCGACAAACTCCCGTACTTCCTCTATCGTATGTCCCGGAAGTCCGAATTTCTCCATCGCCGCGTTCACACTGGCCGTCAGATCCGCGAGCGTATCGAGCAGGGTCCCGTCCAGATCAAAGATCACTGCCTCGTATCGTCTCTTCTCACCCATATACTATGTGCTCCCTTCTGTCTATCCATCCCGCTTTTGCGAAATATCCCGCAGCATCATAGCATATTCTGCCTCATTCTTCAATAACCAATACGTTATGCCGCAATTCTCTCTGTGCCGCGGGCATACCTGCCTGCCACAGCCGCATGGCACACGGACGCAGCGTTCACACAGCGACGTCTTCTGCCGTCCTCCTCTGCCGGACTTAGCCCTGCGATATGATCCAACAGATAACTTACCCCGATCAGCGCGGCCGTCGTCAGGATCACGAACAATACCCACAGAAACGCCAGCACCGGGATCGGGGCCATGCTGACCCGAATCCCGAACGCAGCCAGGACGACGATCTCCTCCAGCAGTCCTGCGACCGCACAGAACCTCTGTCCTTCCCTCGTCAACTCCCTGTATATATTTTCTCCGCTTTCTCTTCCGTATTCCTCGGCGTGCGCTCTCTCGTATGATCCTTTGTATGTCCTCTCGCACGCACCTTTGTATGCTCTTCTGTTCTCCGGTCTGAAATCCTCTGTTCTCCTCATATTCGTACTCTCCCAAAATCCCCTTATTTGTCCGAACGCAAGTTCAGAACGTTTGTTCTGTTTTGCATTCTACTACACCTTTGGAAATTTTGCAAGTACTTTTTCGAACTTTTGTTCGTTTTTTTGAGAAACAGATCATGCTTCCCTCTGTATCCGAAGACAGAACAGGCAAAACGTCACCTCAGAACTGGACAAGGCTCTCCCCGTTGCTTCGGATCACCTCGCGGTACCAGTACGCGGTATCCTTCAGGATCCGCTCCTGCGTGCGGTAGTCCACATAAATAAGCCCGAACCGCTTCTCGTACCCGGCCGTCCACTCGTAGTTGTCCATGATCGACCAGTACTGGTAGCCAAGCACCGGAATTCCCTCGTCCACCGCCTTCTTAAGCGACAACAGATAGCGATGCACGAAATCCTGTCTGCCCGGGTCGTGCACCTTCCCGTCGAGCGACACAAGATCCGGAAACGCCGCTCCGTTCTCCGTGATCATCAGAGGCTTCCCGTAGCGCTCATATAAGAACCGGCAGCACCAGTAAAGCACATCCGGCGTGATGTTCCATCCGAGCGCTGTCTTCGGGCTGCCCTGGTAAGAGTACCGGTCATACGCGTACAGATCATGCGGCTGAGACACCCCACTCGCCTCGTAAACGTTGAAGCCATAGAAATCCAGCGGCTGTGAGATAAGCTTCCACTCCTCCGGCGTGATCGCAGGCAGTCTGTCCCCGAACACCTCTTTCGCCTGGTCGGCGAAATCTCCCTTGAAGATCGGATCCGCCCACCAGACATTGCTGAACATATAATCCATCTCGTTCATGGAGAAGCTCTCCTGCCGTGCCTGCCCGATTCCTTCCTCCGTAAGCTCTGCCGGAATCACACAGCCGCCGGTCGGCGCCATTCCGACCTTCACCCCGTCCGGACAGTTCCTGCGGATAACCTCCACGGCCCTGCCGTGCGCAAGGAAAACATTTCTTGTGACCTGCATCAGAACATCCGTCGGATTCTGCTCAAACGGCGCATGAAAACCCGCCGTCATCCCACCGCCGACAAAGAGCTGCGGCTCGTTGAACGTCATCCAGTATGTTACCTTGTCTCCGAGCGCCTTCGTAACGACCTCGGCATACTGCGCGAACCACTCGACGATCTCCGGGTTCTTCCAGCCGCCCCTCTCATACAGAGCCGTCGGCAGGTTCCAGTGATACAGCGTCACCATCGGCACGATGTCCGCCGCAAGCAGCTCGTCGACCAGATTCCGATAGAATTGCAGGCCTTTCTCATTCACCTCGCCCACTCCGTTCGGCATCACCCTCGGCCAGCTGACAGAAAACCGATAGCTCTTCAGCCCGATCTCCTTCATGAGCGCCACATCCCCCTTATAGCGGTGATAATGATCGCACGCGACGTCTCCGTTCTCTCCATAGGCAATACGTCCCGGCGTCCGGGTAAATGTGTCCCAGATGCCCGGTCCTTTTCCATCCTCATTCCACGCTCCCTCAACCTGATGCGCGGCTGACGCAGCTCCCCAAAGAAAATCCTTCGCAAATGCCATCTCTCTTCCTCCTTACTTTTTATCGGCAGTCCTTCCGCCATAATCTGATCTCAGATGTTTACACTGTCATCTTATTATAATGCAGGCCCGGCTGGAAGGAAAGAGAAAAATTACAGGCTTCAGGCTCACCCTCCAAGATTCAGAATACTCAACGCGGTTCCCAGCACAAAATGCGGAATGCAAAGCCCCCATATCGTATTCTGTTTGCGGTACAGCACACCAAGCAAGCCGAGAAGAAGCGCGGCTCCCGCCATATACGCTATACCGAGATACAGATGCAAAGCGCCGAAAAACAGCGAGGACACGACAATGGCAATCGTCTCGCCCCTCTCACCGGTAAAAATCCGCATTTTCAACTTT
>CANQEB010000179.1 GCA_947594085.1 uncultured Lachnospiraceae bacterium
CGCCATTATTTCACCTCAAATTTTCGCTTTTTCGCTCTGGCCCATGTCCCGAAAAATTGGGACGCTCCCGGTCACGGTGAAGCGCAACGCCTACGGAAGGCAGCTTGGGAGCTTTTACGCAGAGGCAGAGATGAAGCATATCGGGACGGTTCCGATGCACTTTATCCGCGCACCGTACGTGGAAACGGCCGGGAGCGACGTAGAGGTGCTCGCAGAGGTGGATGGGCGGATCGTGGCCGTGCAGTATCAAAACCAGCTTGCCTTGTCCTTCCACCCGGAAGTGTCCGAGGATACGAGTGTGCACCGCTATTTTCTGCGCATGTGTGAAAACAGAATTATATAATTGCAGAATGCTACCGTTTCGCTTATAATGTCTGTATGATACCGGATGTTTCCCGCGGGGAGATAGCTCCGAAAGAGAATGCAGTAAAGATTTAAGGAGGGCATTATGAAAATAACATGGATCGGACATTCTTGCTTTAAAATAGAATCAAAGGGATATACGGTAATCCTGGATCCTTATGAGGACGGGTCTGTGGACGGCCTGAAACCAGTGCGGGAGGAAGCCGATCTGGTTCTCTGCAGTCATGAACACGGAGATCACAACGGGCGCGGCTGCGTCTCTCTTAGAAAGGGCGCTTCGTCGCCGTTTGCGATTGAGAAGATTGAGACATACCACGACGACCAAAAGGGAGCGAAACGCGGACCGAATATGATTCATATTCTGGATGACGGGGAATGCAGGGTGGCTCATTTCGGAGACTTGGGCTGCATGCTTACGCCGGAGCAGGAGCAGAAGCTTCAGGGGCTGGACGTTGCACTGATCCCGGTAGGGGGATTTTTCACGATCGACGCGGGGCAGGCCAGAGAGCTGGCAAAGCGGATCCGGCCGGGAATCGTTGTGCCGATGCATTTTCGAAGCGGGAATTTTGGCTTTGACGTGCTGGGGACCGTAGATGAATATACAAAACTCTGTCCGCATGTACAGCTGGCTCCCGGCAGTGCGCTGGAGATTTCGGGGAATCCAAATGAGGAAGAGCAAACTGTTGTTTTAACGCCTCAGAATGCCTGAGGGGAGGCCGGCGAAGGCTGGCCGAATTTTTTCGTGAGGTTTTGAAAAAAGTGCTTGCTTTTTCCTGCAACTCCTGTTATACTGTCTGAGCATGGTTCCTTGGTCAAGCGGTTAAGACGCCGCCCTCTCACGGCGGAAACAGGGGTTCGATTCCCCTAGGGACTATATCTGAGAAACTCTGAAACCACTACGGTGAGCTTCAGAGTTTTTTTGTGCGAAATGAAAATACAGATGAGCAGTTCAGGGGTCTTCTCAAAAACGGTCAATGGCGCTATGATAGATTTGACCGAACGGTTAGTGGAGGAGAAAAAGAGATGAATGAAAGATTCTTTTCTTTGCCGGAGGAAAAGCAGCAGATAATCATCAATGCGGGCTATCGGGTGTTTTCGCAGAATTCATATAAGAACAGTCCGATGAGCGAGATTGCGGCCGCAGCCGGGATTAGCAAGTCCCTGCTGTTTCACTATTTTCGGAATAAGAAAGAGCTGTATCTGTTCCTCTGGGACAAATGTGCCGAGACGACGATCGAATACCTGACTCGGTACGACTGCTATAGCCAGGGAGAATTGTTTGAGAGCATGGAACGCGGGATGCGGGCCAAGATGGAGATCATTCGCCTGTATCCGGATATGGGAAATTTCACGATTCGGGCATTTTACGAGAAGGACCCTGAGATCAGCGCGGCGATTCAGGAGAGCTATCACCGATATTTCAACTTTAAGGCAGACCAGACGCGCGTAAATTTCAATCCAGAGCAATTCGTACCGGGGCTGGATATTCCGATGATGTACCGGGAGATGTACTGGGCGTCGGAGGGCTATCTCTGGGAGATGGTGCAGCGCGGAGCCGTGGATATGGAGCAGATGGAGCAGGATTTCCGGAAGCTCATCGATTTCTGGAAGAGCATCTATCTGCGGAAAGAGTGAAAAGTACGCGGGACGATCGGATGCGGGGTGGGCGGGCAGAGGCCGGAGCGCATACGTAGAGAAAAAATGTGTGAGAAATGTTGTTTGCGGGAGGAAATGCGGTGGACGCGATCAGGATCGACAACCTTACAAAATATTATGGGACGGCGCGCAAGGGAATCCGTGGTATCGAGCAGGTGAGCCTGACCGTGGCACAGGGCGAATTCTGCGGATTTATCGGTCCGAACGGCGCGGGCAAATCAACGACGATCAGGACGCTTCTGGGGCTGATCCGGCCGACGGAGGGCAGTGCGCAGGTGCTGGGATTGGATATCGGGAAGGACAGGGAAGAAATTCTCGCGCGGACGGGGTATCTGCCATCCGAGGCCATGTTCTATCCGGGCATGCGGGTGCGGGATGTGCTGAAATTGTCCGCCGATCTGCGGAAAAAGGACTGTCGCAGGGAGGCGGCGACGCTGTGTGAACGACTGCAGCTGGACGTTTCCCGCAAGGTGGAGGAGCTGTCCTTCGGCAACCGCAAGAAGGCTGCGATCATCTGTGCGTTGCAGCATGAGCCGGAGCTGTTGATTCTGGATGAGCCGACCAGTGGCCTCGATCCGTTGATGCAGAGAGCGTTTTTTGAGATTCTGCGTGAACGAAACAAGGCAGGAGTGACGATTTTTCTGTCTAGCCACGTGCTCTCGGAAGTGCAGCGCAACTGTACGAGGGCGGCGGTCATACGGGAAGGGCGCATCGTCGCCTGCGATAGTGTAGAAGCTCTGTCCCGCACAAGCGCAAAACGCGTCGTGATTCATGGGCGCGTTGATCTAGGCTTGCTCAGCGGAGTGAGAGACCTGGAGGAGACTCAGGAAAGCTGTAGCTTTCTCTACAGCGGCGGAATGAAGGAGCTGCTTGCGGTTCTGGCAGAGGGGGAGGTTCATGATCTTTCTGTTTCCGAACCGGATCTGGAGGAGATTTTTCTGCACTTTTATTCGCGAAAGCAATGAGCCGTGCCATACGGATACATTTGCCACCTGGCGAGGCTGGGTACGGCTTAAGAAAAGGAGAACGGATGATGACGCTTATAAAACATGAATTGCGACAGGGCAGAATTTCCCTTGTGGTATGGACGGGCGCGATTGCGGTTTTGCTCGTGATTTGTCTGCTTGTGTTTCCGGAGATGAAAGGCGAAATGAAAGCGATCAGCCATCTTTTTGGTGCGATGGGAAGCTTCGCGGCGGCGTTCGGCATGGACCGATTGAACTTTGGCACGTTGACCGGATTCTATGCGATTGAGTGTGGAAATGTGATCGGGCTGGGCGGAGCGTTCTTTGCATCCCTGATTGGCATCTCAGCCCTTGCAAAAGAAGAGCGGGACGGGACGGCGGAATTTCTGCTGACGCATCCGGTGTCGCGTGCGCATGTGGTAACGGAAAAGCTGGCGGCGGTCATGCTACAGGTCATTGTTATGAATTTGATCGTGCTTGTGGTGTCCTTGCTTTCTATCTGTGCGATTGGAGAGACGGTGCCCTGGAAGGAGCTCCTGCTGATGCATTCTGCCTGTTTCCTGCTCCAGATTGAGCTGGCGGCGGTTTGCTTCGGAATGTCTGCATTTTTGCGACGTGGCGGATTTGGAATCGCTTTGGGGCTCACTACCGTGCTGTACTTTTTGAATCTGATCGCAAACATGAGCGAAAAGGTGAAATTTTTCAAGTACATCACTCCGTTCGGATATTGCGAGGGCGTAGATGTCATCATGAATGGCGGACTTGACATTCGTTCGATCGCGACCGGAATGCTTTTTGCAGTTCTCGGGATTGTGGCGGCGTACAAAATGTATTGCGGGAAGGATATTCGCTGACATGAAATGGCTTTTGTAAAGAAGAGAATAACATAACATAGCACAAGGTGTCCCGAATGATACTGCAAGATGGCCGGTATCGTTCGGAACACTTTTTTGTGGTCAGCGGGATGTGGCTGTGGTCAGCGGGATGTGGCTGTGGTCAGGTGACATTTTCTGCGAGCCGTGTGACCGCCACATAAATCTCCTGGATGCGGTACCAGGTGCGGGGGCCGATGATGCCGTCCTGCGTCAGGCCGAAGACGGACTGGAACGTTTGGACTGCTTTCAGCATGTTTTCCCCGAAGATCCCATCCGGCGTCAGCTTGGGAATCAGCGGATAGCTGTCGGAGATCGTGTTGAGCTGTTCCTGGATTTTGAGCACCTCCGTGCCGACCGAACCGACTCTGAGCAGATAGCCGGGGTAAGATTCCGGGACACCGGAGACTTCCTCGGCCGTGTTGATATAGATGGAATCGCCGTAATAGTAACGCAGGATGGAGAGCGCGTCGTATCCGTCCTCGCCGAGCTCGGCGCTTCCCCATTGGGATAGCCAGTTCGGGCACTGGATTCGCTGCCCGTCGCAGTATTGTGTCAGGATCGGCTGGCGCACATTCGGGCGCGACAAATAGTTCAGGAACACCTCGTCTACCACATCAGAGATACTCTGAAAAATGGTGCGTCCCAGGCTCCATTTCTGGTCGTAGGCGGTGGAAGAGGTGATCGTGAAATCGTATCGCTTGTTCCGGTACCACTCGGTGTATACGCGGTTCAGCGTGAAGGACTGGATCGCCAGAATATTCGCGATGAGGGTTTCGCGCGGCCAGGTGGCGTAGATCTCACTGCTGGCAACGTTCTTGATGTAATCGCGATAACGCACGTAATAGCTCGAGGCGGAGCTGTCGCCTGGAGGACCGTCATGGACGATCATGTACTCCGGCACGACGATCTCGTTCAGCACAATCTCGCCGCTTATATTGACCGGCTTGATCTCTGCCTCGGCGATTTTGGGCGGATAGCTTCCGTACAGTGTGTGCTCGGGAACGACGATTCTGTCCGGGAATCCTCCCTCGATGAGAGGATGCAGGCGTATGGTCTGCAGGGAGACCTCTCCGCTGAGCACCTCGGCGCCGCTGATCACAGCAGGCTCGTAGCCCGGCGCTGTGATGCGCAAGGTGTATTCCGCATAGGGCATATTTTGGGATGGCTGCAGGCTGTACTCTACAGGCGGTGTGTCTAGATTGATAATGCCGGTTTGGCCCGCTGCGTCTGTCTGAAGTTCCTCGAGGGTGTTTTCCGGATCTCCGGTGTAGGAAATGTCGACGACGGCATCTGCGATCGGCGCGTTCCGCTCAGATAGTACCGTGACCTGAAGTCCGCCACGGTCTATCTGGTCTGTCTGCGCCGCCGCAAGATGCCGTCCTGTAAGATTCTTATTCATAGAGCGCTCCGACAAGGGGATTCGCTATAAGATATGCGCGCGGAGTGGAATTCGTGTTTAACGTACATTGACAATCCGGACGCCCAATGGGAATTGTCGATACCACGGCAAACACGTTCTCACTCGATTCGGCGACGCAGCGGTACTAAGCTCATGCTACGCATTCGCTAAGTGCCGGCGGCCTCATACGGTTTGCCTTAGGTATCGCAAT
>CANQEB010000180.1 GCA_947594085.1 uncultured Lachnospiraceae bacterium
TCGCCCGCGTTGATGACCGGGATGCGCGACTTCATGGACGCGATAAGTGGCGCTCCTTCCTTCGGGTGTCGCATCGCGCAGATGTCTGCGTAGCAGGAGATGACCCGGATTGTGTCGGCAACGCTCTCACCCTTGGCCGCGGAGCTGGAATCGGCCGAAGAAAAACCAAGTACGCTGCCCCCTAAATTCAACATTGCGGCCTCAAAACTGAGACGGGTGCGAGTACTTGGTTCATAAAATAAAGTAGCTAATTTTTTGCCCGCGCAGCTGTGCGCGTATTTTTCGGGGTTCTTCTCGATGTCGTTCGCCAGATCAAGCAGCCTGTCCAGTTCTTCGACCGAGAAATCCAAAGGATTCATCAAATGTCTCATAGTATCCTCCTCGCTGTGGTTGAACGGGATTGCCGGAATGATTCCGCAATCTGTTTCCTGTCTTGTATCATAGCCCATCTGCTGTGGAAATTCAAGACGGGAAAACAAAAAAATGGTGGAAAAAGAAAAAATCTGGTTGATTTCTGGGCGTATGTATTGTATTCTAATATATGAAAACGAGGAAAGCTGACACACAGTTTCCCCGGGTTGCGGAAGTTGTTATATCAACTAAATACAAAACAGGAGGATGAATGAAATGAGCATGAAAAAGATTTCAGCAGTGATCCTTGCAGCGTCGATGGTTCTCAGTATGATGCCGATGGCGGTAAACGCCGCTGATGAGGCTCCAGAGTCCATCAAGGTAGGTATGGTTACCGACGCGGGCGGTATCAACGATCAGTCTTTCAACCAGTCGGCATGGGAAGGCCTTGAGGCGCTTGCCGAGGAGAACGACGCAATCGAGGTGAACTATCTTGAGAGCGCGACGGATGCGGATTATGCTTCCAATATCCAGACCTTTATCGATGAGGGATACGACCTGATCATTTGCGGCGGCTTTATGCTGGCAAGCGCTACGCGCGAGGCTGCTGAGGCGAATCCGGATCAGAAGTTCGCGATCGTCGACGACGCATCGAACGCGGATCTTCCAAATGTGGCGTGCCTGATGTTCTCCCAGGAGCAGGCTTCCTATCTGGTAGGAGTGGTCGCAGGCATGATGACCAAGTCCAAGAAGATCGGTTATGTGCAGGGCGTGGTTACCGATACGATGAACCTCTTCGGCTATGGCTACATCGCAGGCGTTCAGTCCGTAGATCCTGACATCGAGGTTATGCAGTTTAACGTGAACAGCTTTACGGATCCGGCTACGGCTTCCGCAGGCGCTACCGACATGATCACGAACGGCGCGGACATCATCTACCAGGCGGCGGGCGGCTCGGGCGCAGGCGTGATCCAGGCATGTGTGGACAACGACATCTACGCGATCGGCGTTGACACGGATCAGTCCTATTTGGCTCCGGAGACGGTTATCACCTCCGCCATGAAGCGTGTTGACATCGCTGTTACCTCGATCACCGAGGGTGTGCTTGCGGGCGAGTTCGCAGGCGGCGTGCATCAGTACAGCCTGGAGGACGGCGGCGTGGACATCGCTCCGACGCAGGATCTCCTTCCGGACGATGTGATTGCGGCAGTTGAGGCGGCGAAGGAATCGATCCTTTCCGGCGACGTAGTGGTTCCGACCACAGCGGAAGAGTGCCCGGATTTCGTTCTCGAGTAATCCGACACAGACGGAGAAGGGTAATGCTTCCGAAAACGCGGGCGGGGGACAATGGCCCGGAGATTTTCGGAATACTGTAAAGGGTGAATGATGAGGGGACTGTTGTAAAATAATTTATCTTATTTTGCAGCAGTCCCTTTTTCAAAGAAAGGCAGGAAGACCCGCGTGCGGATGAAATTTTGCCGAAAGAGCGGGCTCCCGCAGAAAATGAACTGAGGTGAGAAATTATGAAACGCATTTTGACACCGGAGATCATCGAGGAGAAGCGGCAGGAGATATACAACACTCTGGTCGACCCGACGAGCTCCCACGAGCAGAAGGTTACCTACCTCGCGCGGCACGCGGAGAATTTTATGACGGTGCTGGACGAGCCGGAGGAGCTGGATGAGCTGATGCGCTGCGACATCGACACACGCTGTATCTGCAACCTGTTCGAGGGGGACGCGCCGTACCGCCCGAGGTACATCTGCATCGATTTCCCGAAATTCCTGCGCGAGGGCAGCGAGTTCCTGCAGCTCGGGCCGGCGAAGGATTTTGCCGAGGCGCTGACGAACCTGATGATCATGTACCACAATATTCCGAGCATCACGAACTATCCGGTTTTCATTGGCGATCTCGACGAGCTGCTCGGACCGTATATTGAGAATCTAGACGACGAGACGGTGAAGAAGGCGCTGCGCCTGTGGCTGACGATGATCGACCGCACGATCCTCGACTCCTTCTGTCACTCGGATATCGGCCCGAAGGCCAGCCGCTTCGGTTATCTCTTGATGGAAGTCGAATCGGAGCTGGAGAATGCGGTGCCGAATCTGACGATGCGCGTGAGCAAGGATACGCCGGACGATTTCATCCTGGCGGGAATCAAATGCGCGCTGCACTCGGCAAAGCCGAGCTTTGCGAACGACGAGATGTTCCGCGGTGAGCTGGGAGACGACTATTGCATCGCGAGCTGTTACAATGGACTGCTCAAGGGCGGCGGTTCCTATACGCTGAGCCGTCTGATCCTCTCGAATATCGCGAAGAAGGCGGAGAATATCGAGGATTTCAAGACGAACGTGCTGCCGCATGTGTGCGACGTCATGGCGCGCTATATGGATGAGCGGATTCGCTTCCTCGTGGAGGAGAGCGGCTGGTTCCAGAACAGCTTCCTCGCGAGGGAGGGTTTTGTGCAGAGAGATAAATTCACGGCGATGTTTGGACTTGTGGGCCTCGCGGAGTGCGTGAATCTGCTTCTTGAGAAGGAGGGCTGCACGGAGCGCTTTGGGCACAGCGACAGGGCGAATCAGCTCGGCGTGGAGATCATGGATATTATCGATGATTTCAATAAGAATCATTTCAATCCTTACTGTGAGGCGACGGACCATCACTTCCTGCTCCATGCGCAGGTCGGAATCGAGTCCGACCACGACTGCTCGCCAGGGACGCGCATCCCGATCGGTGAGGAGCCGGATGAGCTGGTCGACCATCTGAAGTGTATCAATCTGTTCCATAAATATTTCCCGTCAGGTACGGGCGATATCTTCCCGGTAGATCTGACGGTACATAAAAATCCACAGTATGTGCTTGATATCATCCGCGGAAGTCTCGGCATGGACATCCGTTATCTGTCCTTCTACGCGAGCGACAGCGACGTCATCCGCGTGACGGGTTATCTGGTGAAGCGCAGCGAGATGGAAAAGCTGGACGCGGGACAGAACGTGCGACAGAACACGACGGGCCTCGGCCTCGGCGCGGCGAAGAACTGCAAGATTCTGGATCGCCGCATTCGCTGAGGTCCGGCGAGGAGCTTGCTGGATATCAGACCGCTGCATCCGCTGAGATCCGGCGATGCAGAAAGTGTATGAAAGAAGAAAACCACACCCGACGTATGGTGGAGAGGCAGATATGGCGAAGGCGACGGTAAACAAGATCATTTCATTCAGCTGCGTGGACGGGCCGGGCAACCGCAGCGCCGTGTTTCTGCAGGGCTGCGGCTTCGACTGCCGGTACTGTCACAATCCGGAGACGATCCACGCCTGCATTCACTGCGGCGAGTGTGTGAAATACTGCAGGACGGGCGCTCTGACGCTGGTGGAGGAATGTGACCAGACACAGACGGATGCAGAGACAGATATCGGACACAAAGCTGCTGATCGCGGGACAGGCAGAAAGCGTGTGCACTATGACATCACGAAATGCGTGTTCTGCGATGAGTGCTTCCGACACTGTCCGCACGGGGCGTCCGCCCGGACGAGGGAGCTGACGGCGGAGCAGGTCATGTGTGAGGTCCGCCGCAATATGCCGTTTATCCGCGGAATCACGGTGTCTGGCGGGGAGTGCACGCTGTGGCGGGATTTTCTGACGGAGCTTCTGGCGCTGGCGAGGGCCGAAGGGCTCGGCACACTGCTCGATTCAAACGGGAGCTATGAGTTTTCGAAGGATCCGGAGTTGATGGCCGTGACGGATGGCGTCATGCTGGATGTAAAGGCCTGGGATCGCGAGGATCATCTGCGCGTCACCGGGCGGGACAATGCCTGTGTGCTCCGGAATCTGGAATGGCTGGCCCGCGAAAGAAAGCTCACGGAGGTGCGCACGGTCGCCGTGCCGGAGCTGTTCGACTGCCGACAGACGGTGCGTGAGGTAAGTGCCCTGCTTGCGGAACTTGGTTGCCTGGATGCGAGGTACAAGATTATCCGCTACCGCCCGATGGGCGTGCGGGAGCAATACAAGAGTCTGATGCCCCCGACGGAGGATCTTCTCCAGGAGCTGGCCGGCATCGCGGCTGGGTACGGGCTGAGGGATGTGGTTGTGATATGAAAAGACTCTGAAACTCAGTTGGCTGGATGATGGGAATGGTTGACTGCGACCAACATCAGTGACGATGTGTTTGAAAGAAATATACATGAATAAGAATTCAGGATAAGGGAGGGATAAATTTGGCGGAACAACATGTGGATCTGAATACCAAGGTGATCGAGATGCGCAATATTGTCAAGAAGTTCGGCGATTTCACGGCGAACGACGGCATCAACCTCACGGTCCACAAGGGTGAAATCCACGCGATCTTAGGAGAGAACGGCGCGGGCAAGTCTACGCTGATGAATCAGCTGTACGGACTCTACAGGCCCACGTCCGGAGAGATCCTGGTGAACGGGAAACAGATCGAGATGAACAATCCGAGGGATGCGATCGCGGCGGGGATCGGCATGGTCCATCAGCACTTCATGCTGGTGCAGCCGTTCACCGTGACGGAGAACATCGTGCTCGGGACGGAGCCGGTGAAAGGTGTGAAGCTGGACATGGCGACGGCTCGCAAAAATGTGCAGGAGATCTCGGAGCGTTACGGTCTTTCGATCGATCCGGACGCGAAGATCGAGGATATCTCGGTGGGCATGCAGCAGAGGGTGGAGATCCTCAAGGCACTGTACCGCGGCGCGGACATCCTGATCCTCGACGAGCCGACGGCGTCGCTGACGCCGCAGGAGATCGTAGAGCTGATCGGGATCATGCACAATCTGACCGCGGATGGGAAGAGCATTATTCTGATCACGCACAAGCTGAAGGAGATCAAGGAGTCTGCGGACTATTGCACGATCATTCGGCTTGGAAAATACATCAATACGGTGAAGGTGGCTGACGTCACACAGGATGAGCTCGCCAGCATGATGGTGGGCCGTCAGGTCACGTTCGTGGTGGACAAGCCGGAGCAGAAGCCGGGGGACGTCGTCCTGGAGGTAAAGGATCTGCACGGCGTGGATTACCGCAAGGTTGAGATTCTGAAGGGTTTGAACCTCACGGTCCGCAAGGGCGAGA
>CANQEB010000181.1 GCA_947594085.1 uncultured Lachnospiraceae bacterium
CCCGCTGTGAGTCCATGCCTTCTGTTCGTTTTGTATACAGCGGGATCGATTATTATCAGAATCGAAATCTGAACCGCACATTTGAGCTGCTTGAGCAGGTCGGGGAGACGGCGAAAACGGTTCCGGTGAAGGTGCGGGACCTGGTCTGGCGAGTGAAGAGCACAGTCCGCGAGCTTACTGGCGAGCAGACACCGTCGTTTCCGCTCGATGAAATTCCGGAATATGCCGGTGAGCCGTATGTGGTTGTTGACAAGAATGTGCCGGATTTTACGGACGAGGATCGTGCATCGGGTGTCTATGAGAGGTACAGCGATCTTGACTCTCTCGGGCGGTGCGGAATGGCACAGGCAATGCTCGGTCCGGAACTGATGCCGCAGGAGGAACGCGGCGAAATCAGCGCAGTTCACCCGAGTGGTTGGCACACGGTCAGATATGATAACATTGAGGACGAATTTCTGTATAATCGCTGCCATCTGATTGCCTATGCGATGACCGGAGAGAATGCGAATGAGAAAAATCTGATCACGGGCACGCAGTATATGAACATAGAAGGCATGTTGCCGTGGGAGCAGAAGGTACTCCAATATATCTGGGATACAGGCGACAAGGTACTCTACCGCGTGACGCCGATTTTCCGTGGCAATGACCTTGTCGCCCGTGGTGTCCATATGGAAGCTGAGTCGATCGGAAGCCGCGAGATCTGTTTTGACATTTTCGTATACAATGTGCAGCCTGGGATCACGATCGATTATTCAGACGGAACCAGTTGGGAGAGCGGAGAGTAATTCTGCTGGCAATTTCCGGAATCGTCGACTTTCAATTTGAATTGACTTTTTCGTTCCGTTTTTATATAATTAAGTTGCGGTTCGCCGGGATCGACAAAGCTGTGCAGGGTGGGAGAGCTGATATGGGCGTTTTTGAAGAGATGCTGGATATGGAGGTTCGGAAAAAATTTCTTGCATACAAGGATGACTCCATCTCCTGCACGCCGGAAGAGGTGGATGCCCTGAGAAGCTACCTCCTGAGCGATCAGTGCACGGCCGATATCCTGCGCCTGAAAGCGGGGGATTATTATTTTGATCCGCCCATGCAGTTTGCCCGGCGCAAAAGCCGCAGCAACAAGAAGCGGCTGGTGTACAGCCTGAAAAAAGAAAATCTGATGCTCACGCAACTGATGGCTTTTGCCCTTCGGAAATTTGATGATATTTTTTCCAAAAATCTTTACTCGTTCCGAAGCGGCCGCCGCGTGGCGGATCTGATCATGCGGCTCAAGTCTACACGAGGGTTAAAGAACAAATATATCCTGAAGACTGACGTGAAAAGCTATGGGGACAGCATAGACGGCGCTCTGCTTCTGGAGCAGCTATCGTCGCTGTTCGCGAATGATCCGGCGATCATGGCGTTCTTCCGCTGGCTCCTTAACTGGCGTACCTACCGACATCCGTCAGGGGGAATTTTTCATGACGGTCCTGCGGTCATGTCTGGCGTGCCGCTCACCAGCTTTTTTGAAAATCTCTATCTCTCGGAGATGGACTGGTATTTTCAGAAGAAGCATGTCCTGTATGGCCGTTACGCGGACGATATCGTGCTGTATGCGAACACCGAAGAGCAGATTGAGGAATATAAAGGTTACATCATGGAGGAAATGACTCGCAGGAAGTTGTCGCTCCATGAGGAAAAGAGCATGATCCTGCCTCCAGGCTCCACGGTGGAGGTGCTGGGCATGAAGCTGACCGGGCGTGCCGTGGATATTGCGGACAGCTCAGTGGATAAAATCAAGTGGAAGCTGCGCCTTCGCGCCAATCAGATCATGCGCCGGAAGAAGCGGGGCGAGCTTGACGACGAAGAGGCGATGCGCAGGATGATTTTATACGCCAGACGATTGTTTTTCGGGGGCGTCGCCAACCGGCACGAGCTGAACTGGTGCCGCTGGGTTCTGCCGCTGCTGTCGAAGACGGACGGGCTGAGAAAGATCGACGCCGCGGTTCAGTTCAACATCCGCTATGTGGGCAGCGGAAAAAAATCGGACGCCCGTTATCGCGTCCGTTTCGAGAAAATGCATGAGTTAGGCTATCGAAGCCTCGTCAACGTGTACTACCGCCGGTTTGAGACGGACTGGAGCACGTTGTTCTGAATTTTTTATCAGGTAAAAAGGAGGGTGCGCACAGCGCGCCTGCAGAGGGCGGAATGGTCCGGCGCAAAAAGGTTTTGCAGGCGACTGCCGGTCTGTGACGCCATGAAAAGGTCTCATTGAATGAATGTCTTCCCTCCTTTTTATAGCACTCCGGGTGCCAGACATCCGGAGTGTCTTTATGAGCAGACCCGCGTGAGGTATTTTGCTGCTGTCGCAGCACGCCCGTAAGCGCTTTGTTCTTACGTCTCCGCCTGTAGCTGTTTTCGCACGAGCTCGGCGAAGAGCCCGTTCTTCTCGATCAATTCTTCGTAGGTTCCCTGTTCTGCGATCAAACCGCCTGCCATCATGATGATCCGGTCGCAGTCTTTGACGGTAGAGAGCCGGTGCGCCGCCATGATGACGGTAGTCCGAAGAGCCGTAATGGCATCCAGCACCTTCTTTTGCGTCACATTGTCCAGCGCGGAGGTCGCTTCGTCCAGGACGAGCAGAGAAGGCTTTCCGGCGAAGGCGCGGGCAAGGAGGATGCACTGCTTCTGTCCGCCGGAGAATCCGCCGCTGCGGGATTCGGAGATCTCGGTATCCATTCCGAGCGGCAGAGAACGGATCAGTTCTTCGATCTGTGCTTTCCTCGCAGCATCCCAGATTTCCTCGTCCGTGAGATCGGGAGCGCCAAACGCGATGTTTGCCTGAATGGAGCCGGGCATGACCTGACTGAACTGGAACACAGAGCCGATGTGCCGGCGCAGGGAACGTTTGTTGAGGGAGGGTAGCGGACGGCCGTCATAGTAAACGCAGCCGGAGGAGGGAGTCTCCATCCCCATGAGAATACGCAGCAGGGTACTTTTTCCGCAGCCGCTTTCTCCCACGAGCGCTATCTTTTCGCCTTTTCTTACCGAGAGGGAGACGCCCTTCAGGCATTCCGCTCTGGCGCCCTCGTAGGCAAAATGGATGTCCTCCATCTGGACGCGCCCGGACAGGTCCTTCACGTATTCCTGCGAGCGTGTCTGCTCCGGCTCCGCCTCAAAGAGCGGTTTTAGATTGTTCAGCAGAGCCTGCAGGGAGAAGAGCGTGTCTATCACGCTCATCAGCTCTGTGACTGCCGTGACGATCAGTCCGTAGGAGGCGGTGAAGGCGATATAATCCGGCCGGGTGACGCCCGACGGGATTGCTATGGACAGGATCAGGACTGTGCCGAAGGATGAGAGGAAAGCGATCAACTGGCTGCGCAGCTTCACAATGCTCGGCGGGTCAAGATTGTACACCAGCATCCGTCGATAAAGCTCCGCCCATTTCGCGTAGACACGTTTGACTGCCCCGGAGGTTTTCAGCTTCTGGATGCCGCGCACTGCCGCATAGACGAAGCCGTTCTCCTCCATGGACAGCTCGTTGCTCGCCAGCGTATTTTTGGCGTACACTGCGGATGCGAAGACGCTGAACGCAAGCTGCGCGGCGAGGATCAGCAGCGCCGGAATATACAAGGATGGGGCAAAGCGTGCCATCTGCGGAATATAGATCAGAGAAAAGACGGCGGTGATCGACGTGTTCATAACCATGTCGGTGAGCTTTTCGGCGAGCGTGCGACTGTTCTGGATACGTCTGGACAATTTCCCGGCGGACAAATTTTTGAAATAGGAATCCGGCAGGAACAGAATGCGCGAGACCACGGCAGCCTGCACCTGAACGCTGACGTTCCGCTTGACGGAATTGAGCATGAGCGTTTTGATAACGGTGAGCGCCGCGCGCAGCAGGCCTGTAGAGATAAAAAGAACGGCCGCGGACGTGAGCTTCGGCCAAGCCGCGAAGCCGAGAGGAACCAGTTGATTCAGTACCCGGCGGTTGAGCGAGGGAGCCACGAGTCCCAGCAGTGTAATGGCGCCGATTGCGGCGGCGACAGGCACATAGTCAGCAGGAGAGAGCATCGCAAACAGGAGCCGGAAGAAGCGGGGCAGAGAAAGCCTGCCTTCCGGCAGCGGACGGTAGATCACATAAGCGGCAGGATCCAGGGCGGTATCTTTCGTGACACGGCCTTTTCTCCCGGTCGCCGGGCACACATAGTGGTAACCTCCCACGGTCGGGAAAAGAGCTACCGCGGTCCCGTCCGAGAGGAACCCCAGCATGTGAACGGTTCGGCGCTTCCAGTCCGATTCCCGCAGATCGCACGCCTCGTACATGATACACAGAGGATCCAGCACGCAGTCCATCAACTCGCCGATGCTGTCACAGTGGCGGACGGGTTCGGGCGTAATGTTGAATCGGTCCAGAATACAGCGCAGCGCCGCCTCTGCCTGTACGATTCGGTCCGCGCTGCCGGAGGAAGGAATATTGTCGCGCAGGGAAGTGTTCGCCTCCTCCATCAGACGCGTATCGATGCGGTCACGTTCCAGAATAAGATCGGTAAATATACTACTCATAGGATCACCTCTATTGCAAATCTACCAACCGACGGTACAGTCCGTTGGCATGATACAGTTCTTCGTGCGTGCCTTGCTCTGCGATACGGCCCTTCTCCATCACGACGATCCAGTCACATTCCACGACGGTGGAGAAGCGGTGCGCCGCCAGGACACAGGTCGTTCCCTTGTCGCGGATTGCCCGGAAGACTTTCTCCTCCGTCAGAGCGTCCAGGGCGGAAGTGAATTCGTCCAGAAGCAGGATCGTGGGATCCTGACTCAAGGCGCGGGCAAGCTCCAGACGCTGCAGCTCTCCGCCGGAGAAATTGCGTCCGTTCTCATAGACCATCGCGTCGTAGCCGCCCGGGGCCGAGATGATGCGATCGTGGATCTGGGCGTCGCGCGCCGCAAGGATCATCTCGAAATTTTCAATCGTCCCATCCCACATTTTCAGGTTGCTAGAAAGAGTATCGTTGAATACCGTGATCTCCTGATCCACGCACGCGAGCGAGGAGTGGAAAGTCACATCCGGAATTTCTTCCCGGCGCAGTCCATCGTAGAGGATGCTGCCGTCATCCGCACGGCAAAGACCGGCAATGAGCTTCATGAGTGTGCTCTTGCCGCAGCCGGTCGAGCCGACCAAAGCCACCATCTGCCCGGGCTTTATGTGCAATGACAGATCATCTACCGCCGGCCGGTCTCCCGGATTGTAGCGGAATGTGACGTGATCGATCGCTATGCCGCCGGACAGCTTTTGCGCCTGAGATTCATCCTGCAGAGGAACCGTCAGATCCGGTTTCTGTTCCAGCATGTCCTCCACACGCTCGATATCCGTGCGGCGGCTCGTCAGGTCATTGGAGGTAGACACAAGGGAGCCGAGGCTTCTTCGCACGTTGCCGAGGATCGACTGGAATG
>CANQEB010000182.1 GCA_947594085.1 uncultured Lachnospiraceae bacterium
CGATTGCATCGAGATAGAAAACGAGTCTAGGTTTGCGGTCAGACCGTACCATGCGTTGTTCGTACGGGTTTTGTGAACTATACACGAATTCACCGCACCCACACTTGATATCGGTGCTGCCGCAGGATGTCCGCAGCCTTAAGCGACGGTTCCTCCTCATAGAACTCGATGCGCAGCACGCCGTCCTCGAACTCGCGGTTGTGTACGATGCCGATATTTTTGATGCTGATTCCGTTGACAGCGAGCGTTGTGGCGATCGTGGCGATCGCGCCGGACTCGTCTACGATATCACAGTAGATGGTATAGATCTTTTTGATCGTGCCGAGCGGGGATGACGAGAATGAATCCCGATAGTCTCTGGAGCGCTCGAACGTCCGGTAGATGCCCTGACCGTCTCCGGAGCGCATCTGATCGCGGGATTCTTCAAGCAGCCCGATGAAAGTATCCATGACCTCAGAAATATTATCGCGGTTGGAGATGCAGATGTGCTCCCACATCTCGGGGGAGGAGGACGCGATGCGCGTGATGTCCTTGAAGCCGCCGGCGGCGATCATTTTCATGACTTCCTCTTTCGAGTCCAGATCATGCACCGTGTTGACGAGCGACGCAGCGATCAGGTGCGGAAGGTGGCTGACGGCGGCCGTGACAAAGTCATGCTGACGATAGTCCAGAACGATTGGGAGGGCGCCGAGATTCGCAGCCAGAGAGCGGTATGCCTCTACCTGAGCCGGATCACTCCCCTCAGAGGGGGTAATGATATAATAAGAATTTTCGAACAGGTGCGCGTTTGAGTTCGCAAATCCGGATTTCTCTGAGCCTGTCATCGGATGTCCACCGATAAAGCGGCCGTTCAGTCCGAGTTGCGACGCTGCCAGGTGAATGTCGGTCTTCACACTGCCGACATCCGTCAGGATGCAGTTTTCCGAAACGTTGTCCTTCAATAGCCGCAGCGCTTCGATGTTGCTGCCTACTGGCGCGCAGAGAAAAATACAGTCACAGGAAGAAAATGCGGGGTCCGCCGGAGATGCGCAGATTTGGTCGATCACCTGCTCGGCAAGCGCCTGCTGTGTGGTGGCAGGTGTTCTTGTGTATGCTAGGATCCGACATTTCGGATTGATGCGCCGAAGCGTCTTGGCGAGCGAGCCACCGATTAACCCAAGTCCGATAAAGCCAAAGCTGTTCCAATTCATAACAGTCTGTTCCCTCTTCGAATTTTCGAAATAATCCGTCCCGCAATAGCAGTTGCCTGGACATATACGGACATATACGATGTGTTCGCTTCGCTTGGCAAGACGGTCATGCATATTTTACTCTCAAAAAAAGGGGATGTCAAAGGCTTTGCCACTTTAAAGCATGAAAAATAAAAATATTGTTAAAAGTGGATAAAATGCTTGAATTATTAACACTATTTTAGTAAAATATATCCATGTGGGTGTTTCTGTCCACGGACTAACTAAAATTGGAGGAAAAACTATGAAGGTTTACACAACAGACAAGATTCGCAACGTCGTTATTCTTGGACACGGCGGATCCGGGAAGACGAGCCTTGTTGAGTCCATGGCGTATTTGTCAGGCATTACGAGCCGACTTGGCAGCGTAGCTGAGGGAAACACGATCAGCGATTTCGATAAAGAAGAGATTAAGAGAAAGTTTTCAATCAGCACGACGATGGTGCCGATCGTCTGGGGCGATACGAAGATCAATGTCCTGGACACTCCGGGATATTTTGATTTCTTTGGCGAGGCTGAGGAGGCTGCCGCTGCAGCGGATGCGGCCGTCATCGTGATCAACGGCAAGAGCGGCGTCGAGGTTGGCACGCAGAAGGCATGGGATCTGTGCGAGAAGTATAAGCTCCCGAGATTTTTCTATGTGTCCAATATGGACTTTGATAATGCCAGCTATCGCAAGGTGGTCGAGGACCTGACCGAGCTGTACGGCAAGAAGATCGCTCCGCTGAATCTTCCGATCCGTGAGGAGGAGAAGTTCGTCGGCTACGTCAATGTCGTGAAGATGGCAGGTAGACGTTATGTAAACAAGCAGGAAAAAGTCGAGTGCGAGATCCCGGATTATCTGAACGAATATCTGGAGAAGTATCGCGAGAATCTGATCGAGGCGGTTGCCGAGACCAGCGAGGAGATGATGGACCGTTATTTCAACGGCGAGGAGTTCTCTGAGGCAGAGATCGTCTCCGCGCTCCACACGAACGTGTCCGACTGCTCGATCGTGCCGGTGACGATGGGTGCGAGCCTGAATCTGCAGGGTATTCTGATCCTGCTCGACGATATCGTGAGCTATATGCCGTCGCCTGAGAAGCGCAAGATTGCAGGCGTCAATATGAAGACGAAGGAAGTTTTCGAGGCAGATTACGATTTCTCCAAGGCGAAATCCGCCTTTATCTGGAAGACGATTGTGGACCCGTTTATCGGCAAATATTCCATGATCAAGGTTGCTTCCGGCGTGATCAAAAACGACGATACGCTGTACAATGAGGCGACGGACAATGAAGAGCGCATCAGCAAGCTCTATGTAATGGAGGGCAGCAAGGCCGTCGAGGTGACAGAGCTTCACGCGGGCGATATTGGCGCCATCGGTAAGCTGAATGCTTCCACGGGTGATACACTCTCTACGAAGGCGACTCCGATCGCTTACGGCCGCATTGACGCTCCGGTACCGTATACATACAAGCGGTACATGGCGAAGGCGAAGGGCGAGGAGGACAAGATCGCGCAGGCGCTCGCGAAGCTTGCACAGGAGGATTTGACGATCAAGGTCGTGAACGATGGCGAGAACCGCCAGACCTTGCTCTACGGTCTGGGCGACCAGCATCTGGACATCATCGTCAGCAAGCTTCTGACGAAGTACAAGGTGGATGTTGAGCTGACGAAGCCGAAAGTGGCATTCCGCGAGACGATCCGCAAGAGCTCCGACGTAGATTCCAAGTACAAGAAGCAGTCCGGCGGACATGGCCAGTATGGTCACGTCAAGATGCGTTTCTCACCGCTGGATTCTCTCGAGACTCCATATGAGTTTGAGCAGGAGGTCGTAGGCGGTGCAGTGCCGAAGAATTATTTCCCGGCAGTCGAGAAGGGCATTCAGGATTCTGTGGTGAAGGGCCCGCTTGCCGGATATCCGGTGGTCGGCGTGAAGGCTGTGCTCTACGATGGCTCTTACCATCCGGTAGATTCGTCCGAGATGGCATTCAAGACTGCGGCGAGCCAGGCGTTCAAGAAGGGCTTCATGGAGGCAGGACCGGTTCTGCTCGAGCCGATTGCATCGATGAAAGTCACAGTTCCGGATAAGTTCACAGGCGATGTGATGGGCGATCTGAATAAGAGGCGCGGGCGCGTGCTTGGCATGAATCCGGATCACAAGGGCAACACGATCATTGAGGCGGACGTTCCGATGTCTGAGCTGTACGGCTACTCGACGCAGCTTCGCTCCATGACCGGCGGCAGCGGCGACTACTCCTATGAGTTCGCGCGCTACGAACAGGCTCCGAACGATGTGCAGGAGAGAGAGATCGCGGCACGGCAGAACGCGGAAGAAGAGTAAAGAATGCATTCTGATTCAGGTGATTCGGGAAAGCGATTCAGAGAAAGTCGATAAGTGAAAGGAATCATACAGGAGCAGCGGCCGTGAGGCTGCTGCTCCTTGCTTACAAAGAGGAAAAGGATTACAGGGGCTCTTCGCCTCGTTCGTACAGGAACAGGTTGGTATCGGCGACAGACATGTGCCGGTTGATGCAAAAAATCAGGATAGAATCCCGCGAAATCTTTGGATAGAGGCTTCCTTCTCTGGCAAGCACGAGCGCCCGCTGTACATCCTCAAGCGAAAGCGAGAGCGCGAGACAGAGCGCGATAACCTTGTCGCGGCCTGGATTTTTGGTTCCGTTCAGGATTTGATATCCATAGGTTCTCGGCAGTCCGGCGCGCCGGATCAGCTCGGAGGGCGTCATGCCGGACGTACGAAGACATTGTTCCAGATATTCGGAAAATGACGTGGTAAATCCGTAATTTGCTGTGTCTTTCGTGTACTGGTCGAAGGCGCGCGCCGTGTCAGTGCCGTTCAGGCGTTGCATCAGGTCGTCGGTGTTGGGTGGTTTCATGGGAAAACTCCTTCTTTGGTATGGATAAATTCAGTTTAACGCTTTGCAGAAAGAAATACAAGAAAAAAGAAGGCCGGAAGGAAGTGATCATTTGTCCGGATATCAGGATCTTGGAAAACTCGGAGACAAAGAAAAAGTTTCTTTGACGCGGAACACGAAATCAGGAGAGATTTGCGTGCGAAAGTCCGTGAGCGTGGAGTCGGAGATGATTTATCGCTTTATACAGGCAAATCCGTCTCCGTATGTTCCCAAAATATACGATTGTGCTGTAGAAGGGAATCAGCTGATGATTCTGGAGGAGTATATTGTCGGACGGAATCTGGAAGAACTTCTTGCGGAAAAAACTTTTAGCGAGCCGGAAGCAGCAAGGATTATGCTGGAGCTGTGCGAGGCATTGAAGCCGTTCCACCATGCGCAGCCTCCGATTGTCTGCAGAGATCTGAAGCCGGCAAATATTATGCTCAATCAGACCGGGAATGTGAAAATCGTGGATTTCGACATTGCCCGGATTTATGAGGAGGGCAAGAACAGGGATACGAAGTTGCTCGGAACTGCAGAATATGCCGCGCCGGAGCAGTACGGGTATTCTCAGACGGACAGCCGCACGGATATCTACGCGTTGGGCGTTGTGCTCAATTATATGGTGACTGGACAATTTCCAGGAGAGCAGATGATATCAGGAGATTTGGAGAAGATAGTACGAAAGTGCACGCGCATGGATCCCGGGGAACGTTATCAGTCGGTGGAGGAGCTGGAAGAAGATTTAAAGATCGTCTGCGAATCAAACAGATGGAGGATTGAAGCTGTTGGAAAGGAAAACTGCAACGCGCCAGATGGATTATATGGAGCCCGTGAAGGCGTAGCAGAGAAAGATGCAATCGAAGGAGCCGAGAAAAGCTCCGAGCGAGGCTTTATACCGCCTGGCTTTCGCAGCAGAACGCCATGGAAAATGATCGTCGCGCTTATGGGCTATGCATTTGTCACATGGTTTTGCTTTACTTTGGATTTCGAACGAGAAGGGGTAACGGTACAGAACGGATTGGTGTTTTTCGAACAGTTTATGGTTTGGATTTCTCAGCTGGCCTTTATCGGGATCGTATGGGATTACCGAGGATGCAAGCGTTATCTGCCGTTTTTGAACCAGAAGAAAGCAGGGAGAAGGGTTCTCCGTTATTTGCTTCTGGATTTCGTGCTGCTGTTTCTCGCCGCGATACTATGCGCGGTAGGGGAAATCATCTTAGCGTAAATTGTATGCGTTGGAGTAAAGATATTGTCAGTTGATAAAAAATAAATAAAAGAGTATTGGTCCCCTGAGGTATAATGATCTTTGGA
>CANQEB010000183.1 GCA_947594085.1 uncultured Lachnospiraceae bacterium
CTTCAGGCGCTTTTTATCCTCTTCCGTGCGCTTCGTTCTCCGGCGCCGGGTCGCATGGCCGACACTCCTATGTACGTTCCGATGACGCTGTATCTTCATATCACGTCACCCGTCCTGTCACTTGCCAAACAAGTGCGCGATCAGTTTGACTCCGCCCTCCGGATTCTTCATCTCGAAGAGCAACAGCACAACCAGAATAGCAAAAAGTACCACACATCCGGCAATGATTATTGTGTCCTTCTTCAACATAATCTCTCCTCTATATTCCCAGCAGCGCACAGCCGCCAGCGTCTATTTGATTTAGAAACTCCCGTCCAAGCTTTTTCTCCAGCACCGCTCTGCCCTCCGCCAGGTTCGGCGGCCTGCGGTGAAGGCTGTGACAGTCGCTGCCAAGCACATGTGCCTGTCCGGCCCGAAACATGCGGACCAGATGGCCTCTCTTTCGCCAGTCTGCCAGGCTCTCCGCATTGATCTGCACATGAACCGGCAGCTCCAGAATCTCTGCTATCCGCTGCCGACCGCCCGGCAAATCCAGATAGCGCTCCAGATGAGCGAGCAGTATTTGATAGCCGCGCTCCTCGATCAGTGTCTCCACTTCCTCGATATCGGATGCTTCCCACGGCACAAAAGGCATCTCAAGAAGCAAGAGATTCGTCCCTTCTATCGTGAGGCTGTCTAATTTCTCGGCCCGGCTGATTCCCCGAAAGAACGCCACCTCAGCCCCATGTCTGATTTGCAAAGGAATATTTTGCATTCTCTCCGTCAAAACAGCTTCGGCGCGCTCTCGTTTCTCAAGGAAATGCTCAACGCGATCCCTCGAAGCATAAAAATGGGGCGTGGCAACGATAACATCCACACCTTGTTCCACAGCCATCTCAAGCATCCTGCACGACGTATCGACGTCTCTGCTTCCGTCGTCAATCCCCGGCAGAATATGTGTATGAAAGTCAATAATTTTGGTATCCATATTTTCACTCACAATTCATTTCATTTCGAAATGAGAGGCCATAACACGATGTATATTCTTTCGTTGCTTAATTACTGACCGAGACAAGTATACACCAAGAAATACTTTCTGTCAAAGAAAATGAGGACTTAATTTTGCCAAAAATAAGAAGATTTTCAAATCTGTGGAAAAAGCGACAAATTTTATTCTGCTTTGCTGCGTTTTCTTGACAAATGCGCCAAAAAAAGGTATTCTTTTCCAAGCTGTACAAAAGCGTACGATGGAAACATTGTGTTGCTTTTTGCGAAAGATTATTCAAATGAAAGGAGGGATTGGCGTATGATGGATCATGCTGTCCCCTTTCGCGGTATTTCCGGAAGCACGCTAAAGCTGATCGCAATCATCACCATGTTCATCGATCACACAGGGGCGACCGTGATTTCCGCCCTGCAACGCCATCCTGCCATCGCGTCGAATCCGGAGCTGCGCGTGCTTTGGCAACATATTTATGACGTTTCCCGCGACATCGGCCGTCTCGCATTTCCAATTTTCTGCTTTCTGTTGGTCGAGGGATTTCTGCACACGCGCGACGTCCGGAAGTATGCATGTCGGCTCTTCCTGTTTGCCCTGATCTCCGAGATTCCATTTGATCTTGCGCTCAAGACCGGCTGGTATGACCCAGACAAGCAAAACGTGTATTTCACGCTGCTCATCGGTCTGCTCGTGTTGATGGGCATCCGCCTGATCACAGACAACGATTCGCGCAATCTCTTCCTCGCCATCATTCCGATCGCGATCGGCATGTACATAGCGCTCAAGATTGACACAGACTATAATTACAAGGGCGTTTTTCTGATTGCAATCCTTTACATGATGCGCAACAGCCGCCTCTATCAGTGTATCGGCGGAGCCGCCGCGATCTCCTGGGAACTGCCTGCACCTCTCGCTTTTATCCCGGTCTATCTGTACAATGGGAAACGCGGGCTGCAATTGAAGTATGTATTTTACTGGTTCTACCCGGCACATTTGATTTTGCTCTACATACTCAAGACTTTCGTAGTTCCGGCGCTGCCTCTGTAATATCCAGCTAAATCATCTAATAGCATCAGATTGGAGAAAAGAATTTATGAATAAGAAAGAAGTGCTCGAAATCCGCAGATTGTTCCACCCGGACCGCTGCCCGATCACCCGTATCTGCGGCTGCTATGTGGACGCAGACAAAAACAAAAAGACAAAGCTGAAAGAAGCCTTTCTCTCCCTTCCGGATGAGGAAATGTACAAATATTTCGAGATATTCAAGAAGACTCTCTCCGGCACAATCGGCCGAAATCTGCTCGACATGGAATTCCCGCTCACACAGGAGTCCGGCGGCGGGACACAGGAATTTCTGATGAAGTTGCGCGCAAGTCGGCTGCAGGATGAATCGCTCCTTGATGAGTTTTACGACAAGGTAATCGAGACGTTTCTGTACCCGGAGAATTATTATATCATTCTAATTCACGGTGCGTATGACATCCCGCGCAAGGGCACTGACAATACGGAGCTGTTTGACGCGTCCGAGGATGTATATGATTTCGTGCTGTGCTCGATCTGCCCGGTTCGCCTGACGAAGCCGGGGCTTTGCTACAATGAAGAGACAAACAGTATCTCTGAGCGCGTGCGCGATTGGTTCGTGGAAGTCCCGGCAACCGGCTTCTTGTTCCCGGCCTTCTCCGACCGCAACACAGATATCCACAATATTCTGTACTACTCTCGCAATCCTGAGGAATTGAACGAAGAATTTGCCCGGCTCCTGCTGGGCTGCGAACTTCCATTGACTGCGGCCTCACAGCGCGACACCTTCAACACCCTTGTCGCGGAGACCCTGCACGAGGACTGTACCTATGAGGCCGTCAAGACGATCCACGAGACTCTGAACGGTCTTCTGGAAGAGCGCAAGGATGATCCCGAGCCGCTCGCGCTCGACAGAGACGATGTGAAGCATCTGCTTTCTGCAAGCGGCGTCTCAGACACCACGTTGGAGCATTTCGATGAGTATTTTGAACAAGCCGGCGGCGATAATCAGACTGCTCTCTATGTCTCAAATGTCGCGCAGACGCGCAAATTTGAGATTCGCACGCCGGACATTGTGATTCAGGTCAAACCGGAATGCGCAGACCTGATCGAGACACGGATCCTGGACGGACGGCCTTGCTTTGTGATTCCGGCCACCGATTCTGTGGAAGTCAACGGAATTCCGGTGCGAACGGCACAAAGGGACAGCGAAGAGCCGTAAGACAACCAGCGGGACTGCCGATTGCAGTCCCGCCTTTTACGTTTTACAGCACGCCGCACAGCTTCAATATCCAATATCCCAGCCCGAGCAGCCAACTCGTGAACACACCGTAGAGAATAACCGGGCCGGCGATCGTGAAGATTTTGCAACCGATACCAAATACCTGGCCCTCTTTTTTGAACTCGATCGCAGGAGCCGCCACCGAGTTCGCGAATCCTGTGATTGGCACAAGCGTGCCCGCTCCGCCGAATTTTGCCAACTTCTGATACAAATTCAGTCCAGTCAGCAGAACACTCAGGAGAACCAGAACCAGCGAGCACCAGCTTCCTGCTGCCTCCTTGTCAAGTCCCGCCTGGTCACACCAGTTGAGAATGCACTGGCCAACCACGCAGAACGCCCCGCCTATCACAAACGCCTTACCCATATTCAAAAATAAATTATGTGTCGGCGTCACGTGCTTCACATAATCCTGATATTCCTGTTGCTTTTCCTGTTTTGCCGCATCTGCCATGAGTCATCTTCCTTTTTCGTTCGAGTCGGACTACCCGTGCTGTCGAAGATTCTGTCTGTCTCGGCAATGCCTGTCTCTTGCTTGCAATTCCCGGCTCTTGCTGCACATTTCGTCCGCTGCTCTCTAGTATGTCTCATTCCGCTGAAAACATACAGAATTTTCTGGAATACGGCTAATACGGCTAATTTCTGGCTGATACATCAGCTTTCTTGCACTCACAGCAATCTCGTCCGAATCACCTTCAGGACACCATCTTCCACATAAGGCGGCGCCTCATATCGCGCGGCTCTCTTCAAATCTGGATGCGCGTTTCGCACCGCGTAGCTCTCACCGGCACGCTCAATCATTCCGATATCATTGCAATTGTCACCAAACGCCATCGTCTCGTCCGGGGCAATCCCCATGGTTTCCTGAATCGTCGCGAGTGCGCTTCCCTTGTCCGATTCCAAGCTCATACAATCGACCCAAATATCTCCCGCTACCATAACATTCAGACGGTCTCCAAACTGCTCACAAACCTTCCCACACACTGCGTCGATCTCTCCTCCGGTATGATACAGCGTGATCTTGTTGCTCCTGCTGCACAGAGGAATCAGATCATCGACAATCTGAAAATGAATGCGATAACTGTCCCTCAGCAGAGAGACAAAAGCCTCGTCCCGCGTCTCGATCCAGATTGACTCAGGGGTGGACAGCATAACATGGCCACCCTTCCACTTTCGCAGATAATGTACTAGTTCCTCGGCGGTCGTTCGATCGATCATTCTGCTCGACAACGTCTGTCCGCCCCGAATTACAATCGAACCATTCTCTGCAATAAAAATGATATCATCCGCGACCGGCTCGAACACATGGCGCATACTCGCGTACTGGCGCCCACTCGCCGCCACAAAGACGATATCCTTTCTCTTCAGCTCACGTATAATCTCATAGATCTCCGGGTTGATCCGGTCCGTCCCATCCGGGACCAGAGTCCCGTCGATGTCCGACACCACTAGTTTTATCATATCCTAATATTCGCTCCTATCGCGCTTTGTCCTTTCCAAACGGAAGCCTTTGATATCCTGCTCATTGCGCTCCGTCACTTCCGGGCAAAAGCCTTTCGTATATGATCTCATGAAATTGCCCGCCACAGCGCTCCATCTCGCCGAGCACCGTGTCAATCCCCTGTCTCGTTTGATACCAATTGTCCCGGCTGATCCCTTTCGTGACGACCGGACAGACCAGAAACTCTGTATCTGGAAACTGTTCCTGGTAGTACATGAGGCAGCGCCTCGCGTGAAACGCCTGGCAGCACAGGATCGCCTTGCGAATCCGCAGGCCGAGCTCCTCCGTCCTTTTCCGAGAATAGATCGCGTTTTCGTAGGTAAAGGTTGCCTGATCCTCCCGCAGGATAGCCTGCTCCGGGACTCCGCACCGCCGTAGAACGCCGCAGAGGTAATCGCACTCGGTCTCATAGCTTTCGGGATCATCCTCCGGTGGCACAAACCGCCCTCTCAGAATGCTGTATCTCCCCGACGGCATAACGCATGGCGCATAGCCCGCGTGGTATAGCTTCGCAGCATGCTCCGCCGCGTCCGGATAATTGCCACCCGGCACGAAGATGATATCCGAGCGCCTCGGCTTGTCCTCTACGAATATGAAC
>CANQEB010000184.1 GCA_947594085.1 uncultured Lachnospiraceae bacterium
GAATCACGTGTGCCTGCTCTCGCGCTCACTCTATGGGCTCAAGCAGGCTCCTCGTGCTTGGTACCAGCGGATCGCTGCGACTCCGATTTGTCTCCTTTATGGCTGCAGAAAGTTACGAAGGTATCCGTCTCCCTTTCCACAGGATCCCCATAGCGATCCTGCTCTATCTCCGCGCGAATATGTACTCTGCCGAAATTGACGTACCCCGACGGGTTTTTCACCGTCACATCGTCTATTTCTAGACCTCTCATGCTCCCGCGCTCTTCGCAGAAGTATTCCGCCTCAACTTCTTCCTCGCCGTTCGGTCCATGCAAGATCATCTTAGGAACTATCGTGATCGTTCCGTTCTCTGCCGCGTTATATTGCTCCTCTGCCTGCAGCTCGTAGTAATGATCACTCACCCAGAAGTCCCTTCCGTCTTCTAATATAATGTCATCTCCGTCATCGACCGCGATCACAGCGGTCACATTCAGGTATGCCGAGCCGTATTCCTTTGCCGTCAGCCGCCCGGATTTCGGAAGCTCCTCAAAGCATTCCGCTCCATAGTCAAAGCTGAATTTCAGCTCATAGCTGTTCTGCCCGAGGACAGTCTCAGTGGTCACAACATTTCCTTTGTTGTCTATCGATCTGTCCGACCGGATGATCCGGATCTGAAGATCTCTCGATTCCCCCGGAAGCATCTCATATGTGCCCGGATTCGGCTCGATCTCCATCCAATACTCTACCAGCGTCTCAGTCTCATCTGTCACAGTGACGTGAATGTCAAACGACTGTGTCTTGTAAGCTGTGCCCTCAAATTCTTCTTCGTCTGTCTCCATCCATATCGTAAGCGTGGTGTCTCCCGGATTCAACGGCTTGATGAAGCAGCTGCCGTCGTCATACACTTCGGAAAAAACCACATTCTGCTCGGAATTATCCGGCTCGATGCCCGTGATCCTGTAGGATATCGCCCTTTCTCCATGCGGGTAAACCGCGTTGCTCAGATAGCCAACCATGTCGCCGAAGCCAAATCCGTCGTTCTCGTTCGGAAGCAGCGTGTAGTCATACTTAGACGTCTCCTCGAAGTATACGCTCGGATCCTTCACGGTCACAAATACTTCGACGGAATGCTTCTCTGCATCATCCCTTACGCAGGAAACCGTCAGGGTCAGAGCATCGTCCTGAATTTCCCCCGAGTCCGTATAGACCTGATTGCACCATTCTTTCAGTTTAGCTCCGTTCAGCGTGATCGTTCTGCTTTCTTTGTCAAAGCTGAACGCGCCCTCCGGCAGCTCCGTTGTGATACCATCATCATCATCCTTCGGCTTCAGGTCGGCTTCCAGAGAGCATCCGCTCTCGTCGAACCCTTCAGGCACTTCTACCCTGATCTCATTGTTCTCTTCATCAGAGAATACCCATGTCTTCCTGTTATCCCAGTCGCGCACTCCGTTGAGCCACGTATCGTTCAAATCGAATGCATGGAAATGCCACTCGGATGAAATCTCCGGTTCTTCATCTCCATTATCGTTCATGACGGTCGCGTAGAAGCGAAAGCTTGTGTCGTCGCTCGTCGATTTCGTGATGGTATAGGAGCCGTCGTCATTCTCGTCTATATGGATCACGTCTTCATTATCCACCTCATAGCGGCAACGGACAATCTCTATTTCTTCATCTCCTCGCATCACTACCGGGCGGATCGTGATGCTGTCGCCCTCCAGCAGCCACTGTTCAAAATCATCCGGTAATTCTTTACCGTTAAAAATCTTATAGTTGCTGATATTGATCCAGCGCTCCTGCGTGTCGACCGGGTTATCCATGTCTTCGCCGACAAACGCCTCCACCCGGAGAAGGACATTGCCTTCCTGCTCTCCCGCGGTCACTGTACAGTTCTCGCCTGTGAGCTCCGTCACTCCGGGTTCTCCCGCGCCGGACGAAAGGAGCGCATCCGCGTCGCTCTGGTCCGTGTCCACGGACCATTTGATGGTCACATCCTCCGGAGCCTGCCCTTCGTCTGTGTTCCGGTAATCCAGCCGCGCCGACAGATCCAGCGATTCACCCGGTTGAAGCCTCCAGTTCGCATCGGAGACCCAGAGGTCGTAGCGCTCTCCGGCAACGACAAGCGTGAATTCTTCCTGTTCTTCCTCTTTGCTGTAGCCGTTCAGGTACTTGACGACGACGTCCGCGACGCACGGGTTGCGCAGGTTGAAGCTCCAGAACGGATTGCCCTCGTCGTCGGTCTCCCGGCTGACCTCAACGGCCAGCTCCGGCCCTTCCTTAACCTTGCAGCTGACATCCAGCACAGTCAGATCAAAATATTCTTCCTCCGGATAGTCGCCGTTCTCCACCCGCAGATTTCCCGTGCTGCTGATCCCAAAGGGCTCATAAGGCATAAGCATGTATTGTCCGTCCGTGCGCCGCCAGTCATAATAGTTAAACCACGCATCCATCACAGGTCTGCGGATGTTGATCCAGATTTCAAGCCCGTCGACAAGCACGATTCCCTTACGGGAAACCGTTGCCTTTACAACGATATCCGTATCGATCCGATCCGCGAAATCCTTGCCGTTCAGCTCAGCGATGCCGTCCGTAAATTTGTCAAGATTAACATCTTCCAGCGGAATAAAGCTGCCATCCTCGTCATAGCCTGAACCGACCTCCCACTTGACATCATATCCTTCTGGAAGATAGTCCTCGTTCAGATACAGCATGAGCAGATCATTCTCGGTATACAAATGGTATCTTTCTTCCTTATTTTTATCGGCCGGAACAATCTGCGTATCATAGCCCCGGCTGTTGATCCAAAAATACAGCTTTTCGTCAATATACGGATGGTATTTCTCATCCGGCTCACCAGTATAATAAAGCCAGAATTCCACTTCGGAATCACCCGTTGAGATCTTTTTGAGGGTAAAGGACATGCCCGGCGTGTATGGCTGATCGTCTGTATATCCCGAATTTTCGTCACCCAGCAAATTGCCCTCATTGTCTTTGATCTCAAGCGTATCCGGGTTCCAGTTCATTCCATACACGTACCCCGCGAGAACCTCGTCCGGCACCGGAGTCCCCTCCGGGTGCTCGCTGTCGTAGGAATACACCACCGGCGTGACCGTCTGCTCATCGCCCGGCAGCAGCTCAGAGATCTTCTCAAAGCTGGTAGCTCCATCGACTACTTCCTTCATCAGAATTCTGTAGTTTGTCGCGTTGATCCATACATCCTGGGAAGCTTCATCGTACTTTGTACCGTCGACCAGCACCTCCGCCTTGACACGCAGATGTCCCTCGCTCACGGCGGTCAGCGCGAGGCTGCTGCCCTCTTTCGAGATCTTCGCGCAGCTCTCGGGGCTTTCATCGCAGTATTCCCACGTCCAGTCGACCGTCGCTTCCTCCGGGTCATCCACATGATCCATGTTCTCAATTTCCGAATTGTAAAAGTCCTTCCAGGTATTCGCGTTCAGCGTCATCGTGGACCCCGGAACCATTGTATACGATCCGGTATCTGACCAAAAATCGATATAATATGCTTCCTCATTTACTGTGATGGCAAACGTCTCCTGACACGTCACGCCCTCACGCACGGTGTAGGTCAAAGTGACATTCGCCGAGCCCGGACTGACCGCGTAAAGGCGGCAGAACGGCGGATCCTCTTCCTCCTCGTCCGGTTTAATGACCTCTATAACCTTATTGTTGTCCGACGCCACAGCGGTAATCTCCGCATCGCCCCACTCGTTATCCAGATTGGCCGCGTCCTGAATGTGGCACCCTTCCTGCATAGCTATATCGTAATACTGTCCGCGCGCCATCTGGAACAATCTGTTCTGCAGCTCGTAGGCCGGCGTGCGCAGACCAACCGAGAGGATACCCCCTATCGCCTGCGTATCGCCTTCGCCGCTTTTGTATTCCACCGTCGCGAAGATCCAGCAGCTCGTGAAGCTGCTGGGCTGGGTCGACCCCGGATCCGAATCGTCTGTCGGATACCAGCCGCGGCCATCCTCGTACCATTCCACACCCTCCGTCTCATCCGCCATCTTTTTCAGGATGTCTCCGGACAGCGTAACCGTGTGGTTTTCCTCATCAATCGCCATACCGGAATCAATGAGATCCTTTCGCTCGTTTTCCATGTCAACCCAGGCGATCTCCCAGGTCACCTTCTGTATTTCCGCGTCTCCGGGAAGCATCTCCAGATTCGGCGCGAGCGTTACGCTGTCCTCCTCCGTGTACAGCCAGGTCCATCCGTCCTCGCGCAGATAACTGCTTCCATCGTCAGCCGCAATGATGTCGATCCATCCCGGATCTTCAGCCGGGTCAGCATCGTCCAGGCCCGGATCTCCGACTTCCTCCATGTCATCCACGGTGATCAGGCCGTTCTCCGTATCCAGGCTGATCGTGCCCGGCAGATCCTCTGTGTCCTGTTGCTCCGCCACGAGCGCCTCATCCTCGTCGAGCACCGCTTCCGGCTCTGCGTCCTCAGGCAGAACAGCGTCCTGTGCGTCCATCATCTCCGGAGTCTGCGCATCCTCTGTATCCGTCGGCGCCTGTTCCTCTGCCGGGGCCTGCACATCCTCTGTATCCGCAGACGCCTGCTCCTCAACCGAAGCCTGCGCACCCTCTGTATTTGCAGACACCGCCTCTGTGGGAGCTGCCTCCTGCTCCTGCGGTTCCGCCATCGTTTCTGTCGGGGCTTCCGCTGTCTCTGCGGGAACTGCCTCCTGCTCCTGCGGCTCTGCTGTCTCTTCCGCCGGGGCGGCCTGCGTCTCCGCTGAATCCGCCTCTGCAGACTCCGCAGACGCATCCGGTATGGCCTCAGCCGCCTCGATCTCCGTCTGCACGCCCGTCTCTTCCGCAAACGCCGTCAGGGCACTCCCGGAAATCTGGCCGGCAAACATTGTCAGCGCCATAAACAACGCCAAACATCTCTTTTTCATAATTGCCTCTCCTTTCCACTTCCAAATTTACGCAATATAGTACATAATTGAATATGTATTTTGAAAAATTATAGCAAAGTGTCCTTTGCGTTTGGTGTCCTAAAAAAAGACTTTTTTATAGTAAAAAACGAATAGTTTGATATTTAAATTTCCCCATGATACAATTTACTTACATATTTTTCCTGTTTGGAGGTGGACCGTTTTGACGGGGAATCGCGGAAAGCGTCTGACGACTTCTCAGCTTTTATCTTTTATCAAGAAATCTGACAATTTCGGGCAGGTAAACACTCTTTTCCACAACGCCGAGGAGCAGCCGGTGTTCTGCCATTTTCTCTATGAACTGATGGAAAAATATAGACTGACTTCGAAGGACATGATCGAGGCAAGCGGCATCGAGCGCTCCTACTTCTATCACATTCTGAGCGGGCAAAAGACTCCGAGC
>CANQEB010000185.1 GCA_947594085.1 uncultured Lachnospiraceae bacterium
CTGCTCACCTGCTGCTACGAGTGCAGCGTTCTAAAGCGCATTTACACGGTGCTGGTGATCTCCGTGCTGGGGGATATCGCCGAGGTCGCGACGATGGTCCTCACGGTCACGATTTTAGGGATCAGCATGGATCTTATCGCGGATTCCGTGGCTGTGTACGCCGCGAATGTCTTCGCGAGCAAACTGCTGTATCTTCTGCTTGTGCGTTTTCTTCTATTCTGCACGAGAAAGGACCGGACGCCCGGGGATGGCGGCTACTCGGCATCCCTGCTGATCGTCTTTGTGTTTATCATGTTCCACATGGGATTCTTTCTGCGCGCGACGCTTGATGTCTATTCGGTCAGGGGAAACATTCTGGCAATCGCCTCCATGCTGCTGATGAGTGCGGCCATTGTCGCCGTGTTTTACCTCGGCAACCGGCAGGCGAAGCTCCGCGAATACTGGAAGCGGCTCGACGAGATGGAAAAACGCTACCGCATGCAGGTCAAAAGCTATGAGGAGTTGAGAGACAGCGTGCAGGCCGCGAACAGAAACGTCCATGATGTGAAAAACTTTGTGTTGGCGGTGCACTCTTACCTCGAGCAGGGCAGGATCGACGAGGCGAAAAGGAAGCTGGATGAGTACGCTGGGCACATATCCGATTCGCCGGATACGCAGCCTTAAGCCTCAGGGGTGGAATAGGAGTATTCTGTGAGCTGAGCGCTTTCCTGCCGGATACGCAGAAAGAATAGCCGGATAACAAAAATTTGTTGAAAAAAGGGAATAATTTTGCTATGATCGAACATATATGATTCAAATTCAGAAGTTCACATCAAGGATTTTCTGAAAATTTCATTTCATGGGAGGTTAATAGCGATGAAACGATGGTTGAGGAACTTGACGACAGTATGTTTTCTGGCTTTGTTTGCTTGCTTTGCGGCCGCTCCGATGGGAGTGTCGGCGTATGGGCTGACCCAGTCGAACCCCGCTGCGAATTCCATCACGGTGAGCTGGGAGGCGGAGAGTGATGCACTTGCCTATCATGTTTATGCCGGGGAGGATTACGCGACTGCTCCGTTGGTTCAGGATCTGCCGGCTTCGTCGACTTCGGTGACGATCACCGGCCTTAAGCCTGGGACAGAATATTATGTCAGCGTCAAATACGATGAGACATCGTACAGTGGAGGGATCAATACCTGGTCGGTTGGCAGTGATAATTTCAGGACGACGCCGGCCAAGGTGGCAAATGTACATGAGACGGAGTGGTATTATTTCCTGAAATCTTTTACCGTCGAGTGGAATACGCAGACTGGTGCAGACGGCTATGAGTACAAGATCACGCAGGGCAACGGCAAAAAGCTTGTCACAAAGACCGAGAAATCAAGGTATACACATAGACTAAGTTATTCGAAGAAAGTGTCGAACTCCATGATCTATGTAGTTCAGGTGCGTTCTTACGCGAAGATCTGTGGCAAAAAGTATTATGGAAAGTGGTCGAACAAATGCTACTGCTTTACACAGCCGCGTATCCAATATGCGAGAGTGCTGGGCAATAAGCTTGCTGTTAAGTGGGGGAGGGTTGCGGGAGCGACCGGATATGAGATTTATGTCTCCACGAAACCCAAAAAAGGATACAAGAAAGTGAAAACGGTTGGGAAAAATGCATCCTCCGCGATCATCACGAAGCTGAAAGGGAAAGGATTCTCATCCAGACAGAGTTATTATGTGTACGTGCTGACTGTCAAAAAAGTAGGGAAACATAAAAATACCAGCGGAAGAGTATACTACTGGAATACGAAAAGCTCAACAGACAGTCTCTTCTAAAGAGAAAGTATGATCGTAGTTCCGATCGGATACAAATAGAAACCGGCAACAGATAAAGATGACAGGGATACTGCAAACAGCCTATCTGACGACGAATCGGATAGCCGCTGTCCTGCAGTATCCCTGTTTTGTATAGAAAAGACTTCCGTACTATTTTCATTCTCCCATTCATAAGATAGAAAGAACGTGGCCGTCAGGGTCGGGTCGGAGTTTCATATTTGTTGTAAAGCTGCCGAAAAAAATGACCTGAGTGGCGCAAGCCTGAGACTGCCGCAGAAATGGGGGAACGGTATGAACGACAGAGCTTTGAAGGTACTGGAACAATACGACCTGGAGATTGCGCTCACCAGGCGGGGTAGGGGATCCTATATCTGCGAGACGACACAGGGGCTGCGGATCCTGTGCGATTATACTGGATCGGAGAACAAAGCGCTGTTCCAGAACTGTGTGATGGAGAAAATCCGCGGCGGTGGATATGAAAAGGTAGATATCATCGTCCCGAACCGGGAAGGAGGCCTGATCTCCCGGGATTGGGAGGATAATAAATATGTCGTCAAAGAGTGGTACACAGGGCGTGAATGTGACACGACGAGCGAGAGCGAGATCCTGTCTGCTGTATGCAACCTCGCGAAGTTGCACAAACTGATGCGTCTGGATACCGATTCGAAGTTCCGTCAGAGCTTTACCGCACAGGAGCCGCTTTCGGAGATTCGGGCACAGAATGCGGAGTTGAAGAAGGTTCGCTCGTTTATACGGAAAAAGAACACAAAATGCGAATTCGAGCGCTTGTTCTTAGACTATTATTCCGGATATTTCGAGCAGGCGCAGCAGGCGGAGCGAGAGCTTGCCAGCGCTGAGCAGAGAATGGAGGCGCTGCTTGAAAACAGTCGGGGCAGTGTGTGTCACGGTGACTACAATCACCATCACATCCTGATGACGGGTTATGACATCGCGACGACAAATTTTGAGTGTTGCAGGTTCGACCTGCAGATCAACGATCTCTATCGTTTCATGCGGAAAATTCTTGAGAAGCACAACTGGAACGCAAAGCTGGGGATGCGTATGCTCGACCACTATTCGCAGGTGCGGACGATCTCGGCGGACGAGCGCAGACTGCTCTATGTGCGCATGCTGTATCCAGAGAAATTTCGCAAACTCGCGAATTATTATTACGGCAGCAACAAAGCGTGGATCTCCGGGCGCTTCCTCGACAAGCTGGAAAATTTGAACCGGCAGGAGGAAATGCGGAACAATTTCGTGAAAATGCTTGAAAAATAGTTTTATTTTGGAAACTTTCATGGTATGATATTTCCATCGTAATATGTACGCCGGGCGAGAAAGAAACCGTGTGAAGGATGCCTGACTTGCGGGGAGAAAGACCGCTCCGCCGGAGGGTGATCTGTATGACCGGCAAATAGGAAGAGACAGGAGGATTACCATGGAAGACTACAGAAAAACATACGAAGAATGGCTGACGAACCCGCACTTCGACGAGGCGACGAGGGCGGAGCTGAAGGCAATTGAGTCGGATGAGAATGAGATTCGCGAGCGCTTCTACACGGAGCTCGAATTCGGCACGGCGGGCTTACGCGGCATCATCGGCGTCGGCACGAACCGCATGAACAAGTACGTGGTGCAGAAGGCGACGCAGGGATTGGCGAATTACATTCTGAAGCAGGACAAGGCGAACAAGAGTGTGGCGATCGCCTACGATTCCCGGAGGATGTCGCCGGAGTTCGCGGATTTCGCGGCGGAGACGTTGGCAGCCAACGGCATCAAGGCGTATGTGTTCGAGTCACTGCGCCCGACGCCGGAGTTGTCGTTCGCAGTGAGGGAGCTCGGCTGCATCGCTGGCATCAACATCACGGCGAGCCACAACCCGCCGGAGTACAACGGCTACAAGGTATATTGGGAGGACGGCGCGCAGATCACGCCGCCGCATGACACCGGGATCATGGCCGAGGTGAAGGCGATCACGGACTACACCGCGGCGAAGACGATGAGCAAGGAGGACGCAGTCAAGGCGGGCCTTTACGAGGTGATCGGTGCGAAGATCGATGATGCGTTCATCGCGCAGCTCAAGAGCCGCGTACTGCACCCGGAGGCGATCGCGCAGGAGAGTAAAAATCTTAAGATCGTCTATACGCCGCTGCACGGCACGGGCAATATCCCGGTGCGCCGTGTGCTGAAGGAGCTCGGCTTCGAGCACGTGTATGTGGTGCCGGAGCAGGAGAAGCCGGACGGCGAGTTCCCGACCGTCAGCTATCCGAACCCGGAGGCGGAGGAGGCGTTCACGCTTGGCCTGAAGCTCGCGAAGGAGATCGACGCGGATCTTGTGCTCGCGACCGATCCAGACGCGGACAGACTCGGTGTGCGCGTGAAGGATTCGAAGACCGGCGAGTATCACACGCTGACCGGCAACATGTCGGGTTGCCTGCTGGCGGACTATGAGATCGGCCAGACGAAGGCGGTGAAGGGACTGCCGGATGACGGTGTCCTGATCAAGACGATCGTGACGACAAACATGGCGGACGCCATCGCGAAATACTACGGGACAGGCCTCATTGAGGTGCTGACCGGCTTCAAGTACATTGGCCAGCAGATCCTCGGCTTTGAGAAGAGTGGCAAGGGCACGTACCTCTTTGGCTTCGAGGAGAGCTATGGCTGTCTGATCGGCACGCACGCGCGTGACAAGGACGCGATCGTCGCCTCGATGGCGCTCGCGGAGGCCGCCGCGTTCTACAAGGCGCAGGGCAAGACGCTCTGGGATGCGATGATTGAGCTGTATGAGCGTTATGGCTACTATAAGGACGACATCAAGACGATCACGCTCAAGGGCATCGAGGGTCTTCAGAAGATCCAGGAGATCCTTGAGACGCTTCGGAAGAATGCGCCGAAGGAGATCGGCGGATATCAGGTGACGGCGGTGCGCGACTACAAGGCGGACACGATCACAGATATCGCGACGGGAGCGGTGAAGCCGACCGGACTTCCGGCCTCGAATGTGCTCTACTACGAGCTGACTGACGACGCGTGGCTGTGCGTGCGCCCGTCCGGCACGGAGCCGAAGGTGAAATTCTACTATGGCGTCAAGGGTACGTCGCTTGCAGACGCGGATGAGAAGTCGGCGGCGCTCGGCGAACAGGTGCTCGCGATGATCGACAGCATGATGTAAACGGCCGTGCAGGGACTGTAAAGGTGGATTTTGCGTTTTGCGAATCCAGGAAACGCAGATATTTTGCTGAAAATCAAGGAAAACCTTGACAAATCGGCTGCATCATTATATAAATAAATACAGGGCCGGGACAAAAGAAGATTCCGGTTCACCAAGATACTATGATTTGTCCAAGCGTGTAAGTGGCAGATCGGGATTCAGAGGAGGAAATTACCATGAATAAAACAGAATTAGTTGCAGCAATCGCAGAGAAGACAGAACTGTCCAAGAAGGATGCAGAGAAGGCTCTGAAGGCTTTCACGGATGTAGTTGCTGAGCAGCTCAAGAGCGGCGAGAAGGTTCAGCTTGTTGG
>CANQEB010000186.1 GCA_947594085.1 uncultured Lachnospiraceae bacterium
TGAGCTTAGTACCGCTGCGTTGCCGAATCGAGTGAGAACGTGTTTGCCGTGGTATCGACAATTCCCCTCGGGCGCTCGGGAGTTACTGTGATATGAACTGAACACGAATATAAAGGATATGAGGTGCATGTATGGATGACAGGAAGCTGCAGCGCATCAATGAGTTGGCGCGGAAATCGAAGGCGGAGGGCCTGACGGAGCCGGAGCGGCAGGAGCAGGCGGAGCTTCGCAGGGAATACATCGAGGCGATCCGCAGAAATCTACGAGGGCAGCTCGATAATATTGATGTGATTAACAAAGACGGGAAAATAGAGAATCTGGGTGAGAAATATGGAAAAAAGGGAAATTAGGGCGCGCGTAATTGAGCGCAGAAAACAGCTCACTGCCGAAGAAATTGCGGAGAAGAGCGGCCGGATCCTTGCGCGGATTCTGGAGATGGATGCATTTGAGAAGGCGAAATCCGTCTATGTATATATGGACTGCAAAGGCGAAGTCTCGACAAAATCGCTTATCGAGGCGGCTTGGAAGCTGGGAAAGAAGGTCGCCGCTCCCCGTGTGCAGGGAGATGAGATGGCCTACTATTATATTGAATCATACCAGGATGTCGCTCCGGGATATTTCGGGATTCCGGAGCCGGTTTCGTCCTGCGAGGAGGCACACGACGAGGATGCGCTTCTGATTGTGCCGGGTGTTGGGTTTGATGTGAAGCGTCATCGCTGCGGTTACGGAAAAGGCTTTTATGATCGCTATCTGGCGGCGCATACCGGACATACGACGGTCGCCGTCGCGTTTGAGTTTCAGCTGATGGACGAGGTGCCTGCGCAGGAGTATGATATTCTGCCGCAGTATCTTGTCACGGAACAGCGAATTTTCGCGGAGCCAGATGTGCTGCTTACCACAATCGGACAGAGTGCACGCGCGATGGAATCGGTGCTGCGGAAGCTGTCCACGGCGCAGAAAAACGAAGCGCTGCTGAAAGTGGCGGATGAGCTGATCGCTTGTCAGGCCGAGCTCCTGAAGGCGAATGCGGAGGATATCGCGCGCGCGAGGAAGAATCACATGCCGGAGGGCCTTGTCGACCGGCTGATGCTGAACGAAAGCCGGATCGAGGGTATGGCGGAGGGACTGCGTCAGATCGTGCGGCTCGATGATCCGATCGGTGAGGTCTCCGAGATGAAGCAGCGGCCGAACGGACTGCTGATCGGGCGCAGGAGAGTGCCGCTCGGTGTGATCGGGATCATCTATGAATCCCGCCCGAACGTGACGGCCGACGCGTTTGGCCTGTGCTTCAAGACCGGAAACGCCGTGATACTAAAAGGCGGGAGCGACGCAATTCAGTCCAACACAGCGATCGTGCAGGTGCTCGGACGTGCGCTCGAAGCATGCGGCATTTCGCGACACGCGCTGCAGCTGATCCCGGTGACGGATCGCGAGACGACGGCGCGCTTCATGTGCCTGAAGAAATATGTGGACGTGCTGATTCCGCGCGGCGGCGCAGGGCTGATCCGCACGGTGGTGGAGAAGAGCACGATTCCGGTGATCGAGACCGGAACCGGCAACTGCCATATCTATGTCGACGAATCGGCGGATCTTGCTATGGCGGTCGAAATCATCAACAACGCGAAGACGCAGCGCATCGGTGTTTGTAATGCCTGTGAATCGATCGTGGTGCATGAGAAGATAGAAAAGGAATTGTTATCGGTGCTGAAGAAACGTCTGGACGAGCATCATGTGGAGCTGCGCGGCGACGAGCAGGCACTGTCCTGCTTTGAGGGCGGCGTGCCCGCGACGGAAGAGGATTGGGGAAAAGAATATCTGGATTATATTCTTTCCATCAAGACTGTCACCTCGATTGATGAGGCAATCGCGCACATCAACCGCTATAATACGGGGCATTCCGAGGCGATCATCACGCGCGACTACGCGAACGCGATGCGCTTCCTCGACGAGATCGACGCGGCGGCTGTGTATGTTAACGCCTCGACGCGCTTCACTGACGGTTTTGAGTTCGGCTTCGGTGCGGAGATCGGCATCAGCACGCAGAAGCTACATGCAAGGGGGCCGATGGGGCTTGAAGCGCTGACGACGACGAAATATATCATTTTCGGAAACGGGCAGGTGCGGCCTTAAAAAGAAATTGTAGTAAAGATGGAAAGGAGCCATAATTGCAGATTGTGTATAAGAAACAGGCGGTAAAATATATAAACGCTTGTGACAGAATGACGAAACTGCGGATAAAAGATGGAATTGAGAAATTACCATTTGGAGATGTAAAAAAATTAAAGGGATACCAATCGGAATTTCGATTGAGAATTGGCGATTTGCGTGTATTATTTACATTGGAGAATGATAGAATTATTATAAATGATATAAAGCCAAGAGGAGAAGCGTATAAAGGATTATAGGAGAATGAAAATGAGTAAGGAAATCTTGAAAAATCTGATCGATTTAATTGATGAAAATGATATTGAGACGATATTCAGGGTCTTAGTTCGCTTTGTTCCGGAGGACGAACCGCAGCTTGATGAAATACAAGCAATTGCTCAGGCAAAACAAGATACAAGTCCTACCATCTCTCATTTGGAGATCAATTGGGAATAAGAACGGGGAAGGGTATGCCGATATGAATCAAGATATCGATTTCAGCAGAATAAATTTGCATGGGCAGCCTCCGGCAGACGAGTCGAAACGCCAATATTATTATATCGAGAAATGCCGTCAGTGGGCGGAGCATTTTGAGCAGGAGAACGGCCGTCGTCCGAGAGCGTGTGTCTTCAATATGGGCTGTCAGATGAACGCCAGGGATTCGGAGAAGCTGCGCGGAGTTCTGGAAATGGCCGGGTATGAGCTCACGGAGGACGAGGCGGCGGATTTTGTGATCTACAACACCTGCACCGTGCGCGAAAACGCGAACCAGAAGGTGTACGGGCACCTGGGACTGGTCTCGAACTACAAAAAGAAAAATCCGGACATGAAGGTCGCGCTGTGCGGCTGCATGATGCAGGAGGCGGAAGAAGTTGCGCGGATTCAGAAGAAGTACCGTTTCGTGAATCTTGTGTTCGGCACGCACAATATTTTCAAATTTGCGGAGCTTTTGTGGACGGCGCTGGATTCCGACCGCATGATCGTCGACGTCTGGAAGGATACGGACAAGATTGTCGAGGATCTGCCGGCACAGCGAACGTATTCTTTCAAGTCCGGCGTTAACATCATGTTCGGCTGCAACAATTTCTGTAGCTACTGTATTGTGCCCTACGTGCGCGGGCGGGAGCGCAGCCGCAGGCCAGAGGACATTCTCTGTGAGATCGAGCGCCTTGTGACGGATGGCGTGAAGGAGATCATGCTGCTCGGGCAGAACGTCAATTCCTACGGGAAAAACCTGGACGAGCCGATCACGTTCGCACAGCTTTTACGCCGTGTGGAGCAGATTGAAGGATTGGAGCGCATCCGTTTTATGACCTCGCACCCGAAGGATCTCTCGGACGAGCTGATCGCGGTCATGAAGGATTCAAAAAAAATTTGCCGTCATCTGCACCTGCCTTTGCAGTCCGGCAGTACGGAGATTTTGAAAAAGATGAATCGCAGGTACACGAAGGAACAGTACCTTGCGCTTGTGGAGCGGCTGCGTGCCGAGATGCCAGATCTGTCGATCACGACGGACATCATCGTCGGCTTCCCGGGCGAGACGGAGGAGGACTTTCAGGAGACGATGGACGTCGTGCGAAAGGCGCGCTACGACAGTGCGTTTACCTTTATTTACTCAAAGCGGACGGGGACGCCCGCCGCGACCATGGAGAGCCAGGTGCCGGACGACGTTGTGAAGGATCGTTTCAACCGCCTGCTCGCCCTTGTTCAGGAGATCTCGCAGGAGATGTCGAAACGCGTGGAGGGACAGACGCTGCCGGTGCTCGTCGAGTCGGTCAACGAACAGGATGCCAGTCTTGTCACGGGGCGTCTGAGCAACAATCTTCTCGTGCATTTTCCGGGCGGCAGCGAGCTGATCGGGACGATCGTGGACGTTCATTTAAAAGAATGCAAGGGTTTCTATTATATCGGAGAGAGGCGAGAAGCCTGATCAATCCACAGCTATGACAGGAGAAAGATAGAATGGCACAACTGACACCAATGATGCAGCAATATGTAGAGACAAAGGAGCAGTACAAGGACTGCATCCTTTTTTATCGTCTCGGCGACTTCTATGAGCTGTTTTTTGAGGACGCGCTGATAGGCTCCAAGGAGCTGGAGATCACGCTGACCGGAAAGGATTGCGGGCAGGAGGAGCGCGCGCCGATGTGTGGAGTCCCGTATCACGCGGTCGAGAGCTATCTGAACAAGCTGGTCTCGAAGGGCTACAAAGTCGCGATTTGCGAGCAGGTCGAGGATCCGAAGGAGGCCAAGGGCATCGTGAAGCGCGAGGTCATCCGCATCGTGACACCGGGCACGAACCTGAACGCGCAGGCGCTCGACGAGACGCGCAACAATTATCTGATGTGCATCGTCTACATGGCGGATCGCTACGGGGTTTCTGTAGCGGATATCTCCACCGGGGAATATCTCGTGACGGAGATTGAGGACGAACGCAAGCTGCTCGACGAGATCACGAAATTCGGTCCGTCCGAGATCATCTGCAACCATTCCTTCTATGTCAGCGGCGTGGACATCGACGACATGAAGGACAGGCTTGGGATCACCGTGTTTGCGCTCGAGTCCTGGTATTTTGACGATAATCTGTGCTCCCGCGTGCTCATGGAGCATTTTGGGGTGTCCGCGCTCGAGGGCTTGGGCATTTCCGACTACAGCTGCGGCGTGATCGCGGCCGGAGCGCTGCTGAAATATCTGATGGAGACGCAGAAGACATCCATCGCGAATCTGACGAGGCTGGTGCCGTATTCAATCGGGAAATACATGATCCTCGACAGTTCGACGAGGCGAAATCTGGAGCTGTGCGAGACGCTGCGTGAGAAGAACAAGAAGGGCTCGCTTTTATGGGTGCTTGACAAGACAAAGACGGCGATGGGCGCGCGGCTTCTGCGTAAGTTCGTGGAGCAGCCGCTGATCGAGACGAAGGAGATCAATGAGCGGCTCGACGCGGTGGAGGAGCTGAAGGACAACGCGATCACGCGCGAGGAGTTGCGGGAGTACTTGAATCCGGTCTACGATCTGGAGCGCCTGATCAGCCGCATCAGTTATCAGACCGCGAATCCCCGCGACATGGTGGCGTTCCGCTCTTCTCTTGAAATGCTTCCGCACATCAAATATCTGATGACCGGGCTTGTCTCGCCGCTTCTGGCAGAGCTGCGGGAACAGATTGAC
>CANQEB010000187.1 GCA_947594085.1 uncultured Lachnospiraceae bacterium
TTGCGCTCACTAAGCACCGGCGGCCCTCAATGATCTGCCCCTGACACAGCAAACCCCTTTGCCGGGCTGTGCTGTGTCTTTAGTGAACTAAACACGAATATCTTCTACGCACAAAACTTCCGCAGTTATCTTTCCGTCCGCAACATAAGCCTCCAGCCGATCACCCGCTTGTACCTGACTGACCGAGGAGATGCGTTTCCCTTCCTCGTCCGTCACACAGGCATAGCCCTGCGCCAGCTTTTCAAGCGGCGAAAGGCCGCGCAGTCGTTCGATATAAAGCGCCATCTGACGTCTCCTGTCCTGCAGGCTATCCTGGATCCCCCTGCGCAGCAATCTATCAAGATCCACGGCGCGTTGTCTCCCATCACGCACTCTTTGTTGAGGACTTGCATAGCGCAGGCGCATCTGAAAGCTTTCACTTCTCCCCCTCTGCTCATCAACTCTCTGACGTATCTGTCGTCCAAATCCTACCCGGGCATCCAACAGGCGCTGGCAAATATGACCTACATCCGGAACCGCTATCTCTGCCGCCGCCGATGGAGTTGGAGCGCGCAGATCCGCCACAAAATCCGCGATCGTCGTGTCCGTCTCGTGACCGACCGCCGAGATCACCGGCGTGTGGCAGTTGAAGATCGCACGGGCGACAAGCTCCTCATTGAAGGCCCACAGATCCTCGATCGAACCTCCTCCGCGACCGACGATGATGGCATCCATGTTCTGTCCATCCAGCACGCGAAGCCCTTCTGCCACGCTCTCGGCTGCACCCTCGCCCTGTACCTGTGCCGGATAGAGAATGATCTGAATTCCGGGACTGCGTCTTCTGGAAACCGTGATAATATCCCGCACTGCCGCCCCTGTAGACGCTGTCACGACGCCGAGCCTGCGCACGTACTTCGGAATCGGCTTTTTGTATTCCGGGGCAAACATGCCCATCTCCTCGAGTTCCTGCTTCAGCGCCAAAAAACGCTCGTAAAGTACTCCGGCACCGTCTTGACGGATGCGGCTCGCGTACAGCTGATATTTGCCGTCTCGCTCGTATACGCTCACATTTCCATCCACAACCACCTGCTGCCCATCGGACATCCGAAAAGCCAGTCCCTTTCTGGCACTGGCAAACATCACACAGGCAATCGTCCCGGACGCGTCCTTGAGGGAAAAATAGATATGCCCCGAACTGTGGTATTTGCAGTTTGATACCTCGCCCTGCACACTAACCCTGCTCAAGAGAAAATCCTGCGTGAACATATTCTTGATATACTGATTGATCTGACCGACCGAATATACTTTCATAGCCCTTCCGTCAAACGGCTCCGATTTTTTCCATCGCTTCGCCAGAGCCGAATATCACAACTTTCTTTCAATCAAGCAAGCTTCGCCAGAATCCCGTTCACAAACGCCGGTGAATCGTCCCCGCCATATTTCTTGGCAAGCTCCACAGCCTCATTGATCGCGACCTTCACCGGGATCTCTTCATCAAACAACATCTCATAGACCGCCAGGCGTAAGATCGCCAGCTCGGCCTTTCCCATGCGCGGCGTCTTCCACCCCTGCGCCACTTCGTCGATCCTTCTGTCAATCTCAGGGACCCTCTCCTTTATCCGGTCTACCTTGTCTGCAATGTATCTATGCTCTTTCTCCGTCGCCTCGGTAAGCTCTTCGAAATAACTCTGAACCTGCTCTGGAATCTCCTCACTCGGATGAAAATCGCCACAGAACACAAGCTTAAATATATGCTCCCTGATCTCGCTTCTCTTCATAATCCGCTTCTCCACCAAACCTATCTGCCGTCAATTGCCCATTCCTGTCGCCAACATCCACGAATCGTTCTGTGCCATGCACTCACGATCCGACTCATATTGTAAAAATAGCTGTTGCAAAAAGCGTATGCATCTTTCACAACAGCTTGTATCTTCTTATTTCTTCTCCATCGCAACGTTCACGATCTTGATGTTCACTTCTGCGACCTCAAGTCCAGTCATCGTCTCGATCGCGGTCTTGACCTTCTCCTGTATCTTGGAACAGGTTGTCGGCACATTGTAGCCATACTGAATGTTGATTGCAAGAGCAACATGAACCGTATCTTCGTCCATCGTGATCTTCACGCCCTTTGACAAGCTCTTCATGCCGAGCTTCTCGATCAGGTCTCTCGTCACATTACCGGCCATCGATGCGACGCCGTCGACCTCCGAGGCCGCCAGCCCCGCGATGATCGCGACCACCTCATCCGCAATGCGGACCTCTCCGAACTGCTCCTCATTCTCCAGCTTGTGCGTGTGAAGTTCTGTATGTTCCATAGTTGCTTCCATAGCGATAGCCTCCTTACCAAACATATCTTTACGCAAAACAAATAATAAAATTATTATACAGAAAATGCATAAAGTTTGCAAGGCAAACTTTATCGCCCGAACTCAGCTCGCCCGAACTCAGATAACTTTAATCCTTCGTTCCGATCAAGCACCATTCCAACCGACCAGCTGTTGACGAACAGAAGAAGCGGTCGATCTTTGAGATCTCTGATCTTCTTCATGTCCGAGGTGCCGACGATCTTGTTCAAGTCGATATCCTCGTTCTCGATCCAGCGGATGTGTTCGTACGGGAGTGGATCCAGCCGGATGTCTACATTGTACTCGTTCTCAAGACGGTATTTTAGCACGTCGAACTGCAGCACGCCGACCACGCCGACGATAATCTCCTCCATGCCCGTGTTGAACTCCTGAAAGATCTGGATCGCACCCTCCTGCGCGATCTGGTTGATCCCCTTGACAAACTGCTTGCGCTTCATCGTGTCGATTTGCCGCACACGCGCGAAGTGCTCCGGCGCGAAGGTCGGAATTCCCTCATAGGCGAACTTCTTGCCCGGCATGCAGATCGTATCACCGATGGAAAAGATGCCCGGATCGAAGACGCCGATAATGTCCCCCGCGTAGGCCTCCTGCACGATGTGTCGCTCCTGCGCCATCATCTGCTGCGGCTGGGAGAGGCGCTGCGTGCGATCGCCCTGCACATGGTAGACCTCCATACCCGCGTCAAACTTGCCCGAGCAGATGCGCATAAACGCGACACGGTCGCGGTGTGCCTTGTTCATGTTCGCCTGAATCTTGAACACAAATGCCGAAAAATCCTCCTCCATCGGATCGATCACGCCGCAGTCCGCCATTCTCGGCAACGGGGACGTCGTCATCTGCAGGAAATGCTTCAGGAAGATCTCCACACCAAAATTCGTCAGCGCCGAACCGAAAAACACCGGCGAGAGCTTGCCCTGGCTGACAAGCTCCTGGTCGAACTCCGCCGAGGCCCCATCGAGCAACTCGATCTCCTCAAGCAGCGTCTCCTTGTTCTGCGTCCCGATGAACTCCTCCAACTCCGGCGCGTCTACGTCGATCTCCGTGGCGACGCCGGCCTTCGTGCCCTTCTGCGTGTCGGTAAACGTCGTCACCTTGCGGGACGCGCGCTCATACACGCCCTTGAAATTCTTGCCGGAGCCGATCGGCCAGTTGATCGGACAGGTCGCAATCCCCAGCTCCTTCTCGATGTCGTCGAGCAGCTCAAAGGTGTCATTCGCATCCCGGTCCAGCTTGTTGATAAACGTGAAGATCGGGATGTGCCGCATCACGCAGACCTTGAACAGCTTGCGCGTTTGCGCCTCGACGCCCTTTGACGCGTCGATCACCATGACTGCGGAGTCTGCCGCCATCAGCGTGCGGTAAGTGTCTTCTGAGAAATCCTGATGCCCCGGCGTGTCCAGAATGTTGATGCAGTACCCACCGTAATTGAACTGCAGTACGGAAGATGTAACCGAAATACCTCTCTCCTTCTCAATCTCCATCCAGTCTGACACCGCGTGACGTGCTGTCGCCTTGCCCTTGACCGAGCCCGCCAGGTTGATCGCGCCGCCGTAGAGCAAAAACTTCTCCGTCAGCGTCGTCTTGCCGGCGTCCGGATGCGATATAATCGCGAACGTCCGTCTCTTTCCGATCTCTTCCCTCAAATCACCCACAATGATCTCCTCCACCGTTTTTTACAGATCGCAGCTGTCCACCTGCGCGACGTCCGGATTCCCGTCAAGGCTCTGCATATTGAGCGTCTTCCGTTTCAGGCGCTCCTCCTCGGACTGCTTGAGGATATAGTTCTTGATCGCCTTCGCGTGTTTGATATGTTGCAGCCGCATGTCCGGATTCGTCATATCGCCGCTGAAGCAGTGGACGGTCCCAAGCCCAAAGATACGCTCGATCAGGCTGACCTCCAGCCGTACATCGACCACCTTATACATGTAGCAGTCGTTCTCGACGCGCTTCAGAAGTCCTGAATTGACCGTGATGATCTCGTCTTCGATCGTGTAGGTGGTAAAAGTCAGCGGCAGGCCGAAAAACGCCCACCTCTTTTTCTCTTTATACGCCATAGTTTCAACCTCCTTTGAATTGCTTTTTCTCCGCCGCCGCAAAAACAGAGCCGCGGCACAATTTTTTACGATTATACCACAGCCCTGTTCTCTTTAAAAGAAAAACTTATTTCGACTTCACAAACGGCTTACCGTTGGCCGCCGGCACATGCGACTTGCCCACGAACAGGATCAGCACGATGACCGTCACCACGTAAGGGATCATCGAGATCAGCTGCGCCGAGACGATGTTGGAATTGCCGAGCACTACCTTCAGCCCGGTGCAGAAGCCGAACAGCAGACAGCCGAGCATCGCGCCCTGCGGGCGGAATTTTCCGAAGATCACGGCTGCGATCGCGATAAAGCCCTGTCCCACGATTGAAATCGGGCGAAATTGGTTCGTGATTGCCATCGTCACGCAGGCGCCGCCCAAACCGGCCAGAAAGCCGGAAATCGTCACGCAGAGGAACCTGGTGCGCAGCACGTTGATGCCGAGCGTCTCACAGGCCTGCGGATGCTCGCCGCACGCGCGCATGCGCAGACCAAAGCGCGTCTTGTAGAAAATAAACCAGACTACAATGACCGCGATAAGCACCAGATACGTCGTCGCGTAGTTCGTGAACACATTCTTCATGAAAGTACCGAACACGGTCGTCGTGTCGAACGCGCCCTTGAACAGCAGCGGAATCTTGGCGGACGGGATCAGCGGCGTGGTGTCGGTCGAGTTGAACAGCGCCTTCGCCATCATGACCGCGATGCCGGGCGCGAGGAAATTGATCGCCGTGCCGGAGATCGTCTGGTCCGCGCCTAAACGAACCGTCGCCAATGCGTGAAGCATTCCGAACAGTGCCCCGGCAAGCCCTCCGCAAAGGAAGCCGATCCAGGGATTCCCTGTAAAGTGGGCGACCACACAGC
>CANQEB010000188.1 GCA_947594085.1 uncultured Lachnospiraceae bacterium
CGATCTCCTGATCGTAGATCTCAGACAGCCAGTAGTTCGCCGTCACCGCACCGGAATTGCTCAGGATCAGACCGCCCACCGAGTAGGTGACCGTCGAATTCTCCTTCACGCGCCAGTCTTCCACCTTCACGTAGCTGTTCACGATCTCCTTGTAGTCGAGGATCGTGGACTTCATATTGCGGATCTTCTCCCGCTGCTTGCGATAAAGAATATACGCCTTCGCAACCTCCGCGTACCCTGCCTGGATCAGCACCTGCTCAGCGCTGTCCTGTACGCTCTCGACATCGATCAGGCCGTCCTTGATCTTTTTCTGAAAATCAGCAGTCACGCGCAGTGCGAGCAGATCGATCATGTCGCTGTTGTACTCCATCTGCTTCGCATCGAATGCCTTCGCGATCGCCCCGCTGATCTTCGACAGGTCAAACTCGGCAATCTCTCCGTCTCTCTTTACTACTTTAAACACGTCAAACCCCTCCCTAGAACTCTGAAAAAACAAAAATCTTTTGTACCGCAATTTTCATTATATCATCACATATAGGGGAAGTCAATGGAAAAAGCACTACATATATGTGTCAATTTTGTTACATAACACAAAATGTAGTGCCATTATTTCTATAGCCAGACGCATGCGATATCCGCGAAAATTTACCGCAAACACGTTGTTTTCTTTGATTTACTGTGCCAAGATACTCACATTCTATCCGGCGCCTCAAACCCAAGCAGGTCAATGCTCGTCTCGAGTACTTCACGTGTCAGATCAAGCAGCTCGATCCAACTTGTCTTCTGCGCGGCATTCTCCTCGCCGAGAATTCTCGTCTCGTGATAAAAGCGATTGAACGCATTCGCGAGATCGTAGATGAACGCGCAGATCTTGTGCGGCGCTGTCTCCTCGAACGCCTGCTCGATCATGCTGTTGAATTTCACGAGCTCCATCATCAGACTCTTCTCGCTCTCATTCGCAGGCGCGAGAATATGTCCCTTCTCCACACATCCGCCGTTCTCGCGGTACTTATTCAAGATCGACTTGATCCTGACGATCGTGTAAAGAATGTACGGACCTGTGTTTCCTTCAAACGACGTGAATTTGTCCGTGTCGAAGATATAGTCCTTAGACGCCTGATTCGAGAGATCACCATACTTGATCGCGGAGAGCCCGACGAGCTTCGCCGTCTCCTGTGCTTCCTGCGGATCTACCTCGTGATTCTCGACGATTTTTTTGTACATCTCGGCGTTGATGTCCGCAATCAGCGTCTCCAGGCGCATCACGCCGCCCTCACGTGTCTTGAAAGGCTTGCCATCCTTGCCGTTCATCGTGCCGAAACCGAGGAAGATCAGCTGTGTATCATCCTGCACCAGCCCGGTCTTGCGCGCACATCGAAAGACCTGCGTGAAATGCATCTCCTGGCGCTTGTCCACGATGTAAATGATGCGATCCGGCTCATAAGTGCGCATGCGGTCGACGATCGTCGCAAGATCTGTTGTCGTGTACAGCGCTGCACCGTCCGACTTCAGGATGATGCACGGCGGCACTTCCTTCGTGTCGCTCTCCTCCTTCACATCGACAATCAGAGCTCCCTGATCCTCGTACGCGTAGCCCTTCTGCCTCATGAGCTCTACCATCTCCGGTATGTACAGCCTCGCATCCGATTCGCCCTTCCACAGATCAAACTCCACGTTCAGGTTCTGGTAATTCTTTTTCAGATCCGTCACGGAGACGTCCAGAATATGCTGCCACAGCGCACGATAACCGCGCTCGCCATCCTGCAGCTTTGCCGTTGCCTCCAGCGCCTCATCGCGATAAGCCGCATCCTCCTTCGACTTCGCGCTTGCGGTCGGATAGATTTCTTCGAGCTCCGAGATCGTAAACGGAGCTTCCTTCGGGTACTCCCCCGCAAACTGGTCGTCAAAATAAGGCAGCTCCGGCTGGCGGTGCCGCACCTCCGTGATGATCAGGCCCATCTGCAGGCCCCAATCGCCGAGATGTACGTCCCCGATCACTTTGTGTCCCATAAAACGCGCGATACGCTTCACGCTCTCACCGATGATCGCGGAGCGCAGATGACCGACGTGCAGCGGTTTCGCCACATTCGGTCCACCGTAATCAATGATGATCGTCTGCGGCTTTTGCGCCTTCTCAACTGACAGCTCCGCATCCGATTGCATCTTCAGAAGATAGTCCGCCAGAAAATCACCGGACACCCTGATATTGATAAAACCCGGATTGACGGCACTTACTTCCGCGAAGGTCCTGCTGTCCTGCAGCTTCGCCGTCACCTCCTGCGCAATCACGATCGGTGCCTTCTGGTAGGCCTTCTTCGCCGCCATCGCGCCATTACACTGATACTCACACAGATCCGGCCGATTCGATATCCCCGTCCTGCCGTATGCCGCATCGTACCCACAGGCCTCAAACGCCGCCATAACCTCTGCGCTGATCAGATCCAAAATCTTCTTCATACTTTATCTCCACCTTCTATGTCATTCGTTTCGCGCATAGTATAGCATATCAGTTTCTGCCATTACAACATTTTTTTGTCAGCTATCCTGTGCTGCGCCTGATCGGTCGGAATTCATACCTGACGCTGCGGTGGCAGTCCTTCTTCTTTCCCGCACGATCTCGGATGACACCACATAGAAGACCAGCATCACCGGAACAAGTACCTGCATATTGTATGCTCGATAAAACGTAACTGCGGCAAACGCATCCGCGAAACCGACAGTCAGCACGTAGACCACGAGCACGACAATCCACCACCAGACGCACACCGGCGACAGGGCATCATAAATTCTGCCGGCATAAGACGGTAGCTTCTCACTGTGCGGAAAATCGAATGCTCTCTTCATCCTCTTGATTTCGTGAAATCTCGGCACAGGTCGAACCGGCAGCTCCTCGGCAAACTCCGTCCCGTACAACTCATTCTCTTTCTGCCTATCTGGAATTTTTCTGCGCAGGCGCTCCGAAGCATACTCGTAATACAACGTCGCCCCAACCGCATACAGACAATCAAAGGATTCTCTCACACACCAGAAGCCTCCTGCCACCGTCATCGTGAGTCCCGCCAACAGAAACAGTGCAAGTACAGTCTCAAGCCGCCCGATATAGATCCCAAACGGTCGCAGAGTGCGCATAGCCTCAATTGCCGGGAAATCAGCCGCCCGCCATCCTGGCGCAGTCCCTGAAAAACCGACCGCAATGCAGAGCATCCCAGCCACAGCAGCGCACACGCAACCCGTTCTGCGAACCGGCCAGCCATTGCCTTTCTCCTCCCTTTTCCGGGCAAAATGTCCCGACAAAAGCGGAAGAAACAAACCACCTATACACAGAAACACCTCATACGCGCTGCGCGTGAACCCGTCCGCAATCTCTACGATACTATCTATCTGAGCCTGCAGCGTACCACCCGCCGACATCTGTGCCGCGCTATCCACCGCCATTTCGCCGCGGTACGCCCCGACAGGTATCTCATTCCCCGCGAAACACGCGAGTACGGCGGTCAGAATGAGCAGTGCAATCCCCATATACCTGCTCGCACGAGTGCAAGATTTGAGTCCTTTTCCAGAATACATCAATCCTGCCGCCAGAGGAACCAAGCACAGGATTGCCGCCGGGATGCCCGGTGTGAGATACGTCCGCAGAAGCTCTGTCCAAAGCCTCGCAAAGACGGCGGTGTGAGCAAGAAAATACCATAGGCTCACCGCATAAAAGATGAGTGACGCCTTCCTGCCGACCTGTCTCTCCAGCGTTTGAAAAAGGTCTTGTCCCGGCCTTATCCATTTCTGAGCGATGCCGATCACAAGACACCACAGCAGGATGCCGACTGTAATGCTTCTCACCACATCCCCAAGGCCAAGACCCGACAGTACAATCGGAAATAAAATGCAAAGCTTTGCCAGCCACTGTGCCACCAGCAAATATTTGATGTCTCTCTCTGAAATCTGTTCCCTGTTCATCTGCTGTTTCCCCGTTTTTCTGAAGATAATTCGTGTTCAGCTCACAAAAGGCAAAGAGCCCTGCAGAACATGAAAAAAGGATATCTTTCGATACCCTTTAGTATAGACACAGTTTTTTAATTTATTCTCGTGCGCCAAGCATATGAATGATGTACTCCTTCTGACATTCGATGTGCCGAGCCGTCATCCGGACGGCAAGCTCTTCGTCCCTGTTCTCCAGAGCCTTCAGAATCCCATCGTGCTCCTCGATCAGATTTTTGTGAGATTGGCGATCCTTCAGGTACTCCATGCGATAGCGATACATCTGTTCCCGCAGATTGTTGAGGATCTGTACCAGGCGATTATTCCCGGTGGCCTCATAAATTGCATCGTGGAACTTCATGTCCGCCTGCGCACATGCTGTGATATCGTCACCCGAAAGGGTCTTCTTGAATTCCCCCGCAAGGTGTCTGATTTCCGCAAGCTGTTCGCCTGTGACACTATGGCAGGCATGCTTGACCGCAAGCTCCTCGAGTGCCATGCGCACTTCCAGGACGTCCTCAAGATCGGAGACCGTGATCTCCGCGACAACTGCTCCCCTGCGCGGTATCATCAGCACCAGCCCTTCCAGTTCAAGCTTTCGGATCGCCTCGCGCACCGGCGTGCGGCTTACCCCGAGCTGCTGCGCCAAATGAATCTCCATCAGACGCTCACCCGGCTTCAGCTCCCCCCGCAAAATCGCCTGCCGCAGCGTCTGAAATACTACATCGCGCAGCGGAAGATATTCGTTCATTTGTAATTGAAATGTCTCTACCATTTTTCCTCCTACCGCATTTCTGCGAACCCGTCTCTTCTCTGGCTGTGGAAAAACCTCGTAAGGAACACATTTCTGGCCAAAGTTCCCTTGCACAACTCCTCATAGGATTCCTGCGCCTTTGTCTCATCATCAAACAAACCGAACACGGTAGGACCGCTGCCGCTCATCATCGCATTCACCGCTCCTGCACGCATCATATGGTCCTTGATCTCAGCGATCACCGGGCAGGTCGGTATCGTGACGGTCTCCAACACATTGCCCATCAACTCGGCCATCCGATATGCATCTCCATCCCGAATTGCCTGTACCTGCGCGTCGATGTCCGGATGAGACGCGAGCATGTCAACCTTCAGATTGCCGTACACAAAACCAGTAGACACGTGGACGGCCGGCTTTGCCAAAACCACATGCAGATCCGGCGCGTCCGGGAGTCGTGTGAGCCGTTCCCCGATTCCCTCAGCCAGAGCCGTCCCGCGCATCACACAGTACGGTACATCCGCCCCAATTTTGACTG
>CANQEB010000189.1 GCA_947594085.1 uncultured Lachnospiraceae bacterium
GATGATCAGCGTACTATTCTCCGTCCTTGCATTTCTCTTTCTGATGTTCGTAATCCAATGTAACATTGAAACACAAATTTGTCAACCACAAGATTTCGATTCCTTTCACAAGCTTCCTTTCACAGGATTTTCATCCGTTTCCCGGTCGGCGCCGACTCGATTGCCGCGACGACTCACTCCACCCGAAGCACTAGGTCCGCGCCGCGGATCGTCGTCGCTCTGTGCGCGATGACCAGGCAGGTCCGATCCCTCATCAGAGTCTGAAGGGCTTCCTGAATCTGCTGCTCTGTCTTCGTGTCGACCGAGCTCGTCGCTTCATCCAGGATCAGGATCTCAGGATCCGCGAGCAAAGCTCTCGCGATCGCCAGAAGCTGCTTCTGCCCTCTGGACAGTCCGCCCTGCTCTTCATCGATCACCGTATAATAGCCCTCCGGCAGCCTTTCTATAAAAACATCCGCCGACACCGCGGCCGCGGCCCGGCGCGCTTCCTCCTCGGAAGCCTCCGGCCGTCCGTAACAGATATTGTCAAGCACCGTTCCGCGAAGCAGCCAGACGTCCTGCATGACCACCCCGAACCTGCTCCTGAGCTCCGCACGTCCGTAAGTCCGGATCTCTCTGTCATCTACATAAATCTCGCCCTCCTGACAGTCGTAGAAACGCAGTAGCAGCTTCACAAGCGTCGTCTTTCCCACGCCGCTCACGCCTGTGAGCGCTGCCTTCTGCCCCGGAGCGATCACCGCCGAAAAATCGCGCAATACAAATTCTTCCCCGTAGCCGAATGAGACATGCTCAAAACGGATCTCTCCCGAAGCACGATCTCCCGAGGCTTTTCGACCAGTCCAAGCCTCTGTCCCGGTTCTCCCTTCTGTGTCAAAGATTTCCGTCCTGGCTTGGCCTTCCGCGTCGCGAGTTTCTGTCCCGGTTCTACCTTTCGCATCACAAATTTCCGTCCCGGCTTGGCCTTCCGCGTCACAGACTTCCCGGTCCTGCTCTTCCGACTCTTCAAGGAGTGTCTGGATCCTTTCCCACGCGGCAGACGCGGACTGAAGCATCGTCACGGACTGCGCCGTCTGTCGGAGCGGATCAATAAGATTTCTTATATAATGGATGTATGCCTGAATGCCGCCGACGGACAGCCTCCCGTCAAACGCCAGCACTCCGCCGAGCAAGGCCGCTAGGACATAACCGACATTTCCAAACAACTGCATGACAAGCGGTATCGCCCCGGAAAAGAAGTCCGCTCTCCACGCCGCTTTCGAAAGCGTCTGTCCGATCCGGCTAAATTCCGCCGCCGCTTCCTGTTCCTGTCCGAATACTTTGACGATGCCGCGTCCCGTATAGTATTCCTCGATCCTGCCGTCCGCCTGCGCCTGAAGCTCCTGATCCCTTTTGACCCATTTCTCCGATCTTCGCGACATCAGCCACAGCGCCGCCCATGCCGGGAGAAAAAGAAACACTGTACAGACGGCCAGCACAGGGCTGATAAAGAACATCATCGCCACGGTCCCAAGGATCGTCAACACGGCTGTCAGCATCTGCAAGGCTCCCTGTCCGATGTTCCGTCCGACCGTCTCCGCATCCTCCGCCACGCAGGCCATCGTCTCTCCTGCCGCATGCTCCTCGTAATACCCGATCGGAAGCGCATTCAGCTTCCCGGCCACTGCGCATCTGAGGCGGTGCGCCAGCTCTCCGGAGATTCCGGCCGCCAGTTGACTGCTCACAGAAGCAAACAATGTACTGAGCAGATACAGCGCCATCGTCGTCCGGAGGATCCGCGCAATCGCGTCAAAATCCATCCTGCCCGTGCCGTCCAGCTTCGCCATGATTCCAGCAAAGATCACCGTAGTCGCATTCCCGAGCAGCAGCGGCCCCGCGGCGGCCAGGCCTGCCGACGCTGTCGTGCAGACGATGATCAGCAGGAAACGCAGTCTGTACTTTTTCAGATACATCCGAATCGTAACGCTATGCATTTTCCTTACTCCTCCACATCCTGCGACAGCGCGATCTGCCGATACGTCTCGCAGGTACGCATCAGCTCCTCATGTCTCCCGATACCGGCGATCCGCCCGCCGTCGAGCACAATGATCCTGTCCGCATCCATGGCACGGCGGACTTGCTGATCCGCCAAAAGCACTGCGGAGTTCTTCGTTTTCTGCCCCAAAGACGCCCAAAGACGCGCATCCGTATCCGCGTCCAGCGCTGAAAAACAATCATCAAATAAAAAGACCTGCGGCGCGCTCACCAACGCTCTCGCAATCGTAAGGCGCTGCCTCTGCCCGCCCGACAGATTGGCTCCTCCCTGCGCAAGCTCCATTTCAAGTCCCTCGCCGCTTTCCATGACAAACGTCTCCGCCTGCGCCGCCTGAAGCGCCAGCCTCATTTCCTCCGGCGTCGCCTCTGGCTTGCCGAAGCGCAGATTCGATGCGACCGTACCCGAAAATAGGAACGCCTCCTGCGGGACATAACCGATCTTTTCACGCCGCTTCCGCGGCTCATATTCGCCGACCGGCTTCCCGTCGATTCGGATCTCGCCCTCGGTCGGGGCAAGGAGCGAGGACGCCATCTGAAGAAGCGTCGTCTTTCCGCTTCCCATTCCGCCGATCAGCGCAACCTTCTCTCCATAGTCAACCGTAAAAGAAATATCTTTCAGCGCCGGAGAACTCTGTCCCGGATATGTATAGGACACGTTGTGAAATTCAACCGCCGGAGTTCTCCGCGCCTGTGTGCCATCCGCGCGTTCTCCGTCTTCTGCGGTGTTCCGCTCTTCCGATCTCCCGCCTGTTTTCGCCCCATGCCCCACAGACGTCTTCTTCCCCGCACCGCGTCTGGACTTCGCACCTGCCGAAAGCGCCTTCTCCACGCGCCCGGACTTCGCGCCCGGACTTCGCGCCTCCTCCACGCATCCGGGCACCGTACCCGCCCCAAGCGCCTCCTCCACGCGAGCCGCGGCGGAGATTCCTTCCGGCACGGAGGTCAGAAAAGCAGCCAGTGTCACGAACGCGCCGATCTCCATCATGGCATACTGGATACCAGCCACAAGCTCGCCCGACAGGAGACTGCCCTCGTTGATCCCTGCCGCTCCTCTCCATGCCGCCAACAGCACGGCAGCATTCATAAGCAGCAGCAAAAGCGGCAACGCCAGCGAAGCAAAACGCCCCGATCGGGCCGTCGTCTTCATCAGTGTCCTGCTTTCGTCAATCAATCGTTCCTGCTCCCGCTTTTGTGTCCCCAGAACACGTATCGTCATAATTCCCCGCACAATCTCGCGCACCGTTCCCGCAAGGTGCTCCCTGTGCCTTTGCAGCGCGCGATACCGCGGCACCGCAAGCAGAATGCATCCCGCCGTCAAAAGCGCCGCCAGAAGCATAGCAGCGACCGCGATCCTTCCGAACGACCGGTTCAGCAGGATCATTCCGGACACCGCGCCTGCGCCGAGCAGCAGCGCATACAGCACCATGCGGAAGAATACGCTCAGCATCCGCCGCACCCGCCGGATATCCTCCGTACTGCGCGAGACAAGCTCCGAGACGGAAAGCGCATTGTTCCCGGTCTCTCGGCAGGAAATCGTCCGTTCAAACATCTCCTGCTGCAGCCGCTCTGCACAGTCCACGCTGACCCATGACGCCAGCGCGGCCGCGAGCACAGCAAAAATCATCGCGGCGATCGCCGCGAGAACCATCAAAAGTCCCTTTTTTGCCAGGTATCGTCTCTGCAGCTTGTCTACATCGATCCCGCGCGCGCTCATATCCTCTCGCGCAAAATTCACGGCAGCCTGTGTGATCAGAGCCTGCGGCACCTGACGAATCTGTTCCCTTGCGGCTTCCGTAAGCCCCAGCCTTGCATTATCCGGCATGGCCGAGAGGATCCCGAAGACACCTATGCCGCGCGGCACGTACAGATCCCCGAGCACCTCCTGATAATCCGCTCCGTCCGTACTCAGCGCATAAACCGCGACCATCGGCGCGGTCATCGCCTTCTCAAGCGCCCGTTCGTCCTCCTCTTTCAGCTTCTGTTTCCGATATACCTCTCCGTCCTTCACATAGCCGGCCAGCGTAATATCCTGCTCCTCCTGCGTCATCAGAAGGAGAAGATGCTGCATCCCGGTCTCGCTCAGCTCCGGGACAAGCGGAGATTCGATTCCGCTCTGTCCGATACCGATGTCGATGATATCTGCGGTATACTTCGGAATCCGCAGATCACAGAATACCTGAAGAACCAGCAGCGCAACGATCAAAAGCACTCCAAAGAAATGTTCACGCAGACATCGTCCAACCCTTTGCAATTCTTCTCCTCCTTTCCTGCATTCTTCCGGCCGTCAGATCCGGACGTTATGATTCTCCGATCTATCGGAGCGTAATCTTTGCCTGTTCGTCCCGCTTTTCAATCCTCAACGCACAGCCGTCCGGCATGCGGCACTCCCAGCTTTTGCCGCCCTGCACGGTCACGGTGATCGTCTGCCCCTCGCGCACGGCCTCGACCTTCATCACATGATGTCCTTCCGTATCCGGTATAAACGTGCGCGCGCGTGCCCCGTCCTCAAACTCCGTGAGGAACAGCGTCACATTCTGTGTATAATCATAGTCCGGCTTCGTGCAGCATGCGCCCATCGGAAGGATCGTGTTCGGCGCGACAAGAAGCGGCATACCGTGATAATCGAATTTTCCTTTCTGCCAGCCGGCTCCCTCGATCGTCTCTCCGGTCAGCAGATTGTACCATTTTCCTTTCGGCAGATAATATTCGACCTCGCCCGTCTCCTCGAAGATCGGCGCGACAAGAAGACACTCGCCCATCATATACTGCATGTCAAGCGGCAGACAGCTCCTGTCGCCCGGAAATTCCATAAACATCGGCCGCATCATCGGGAGCCCCTTTTCATGGGATTCCACCGCCAGACGATAGAGATACGGCATCAGGCGGCATTTCAGCTCCACCATCTCCTTTAACACCACGCAGGCTTCGTCGTCAAACAACCACGGCACTCGATACGAGGACGAGCCGTGCAGACGGCTGTGCGAGCTCAAAAGCCCGAACTGGCACCATCTCTTATAGATATCCGGCGGGGCCGTCTGCTCAAAACCACTGATATCATGACTCCAG
>CANQEB010000190.1 GCA_947594085.1 uncultured Lachnospiraceae bacterium
GGTCATCTCGGCGGCCTCGCCGTCCGGGGCGGCCAGCTCCGTCGCCTTCTGCACGCTTCCGTCAATGCTGAGCTTGGGGTCGGTGAGCACCAACTCGGCACCCAGGGCTCGGATGATTTTCTTTCGTTCGTCGCTCATATTCTCCGGCATGACAATGATGACCTTATAGCCCTTGCGGACGCCGCACAGAGCCAGGCCGATGCCGGTGTTTCCGGAGGTCGGTTCGATGATCGTCATACCGGGCCGCAGCTTGCCGCTCTTTTCTGCCTCCTCGATCATATGCAGGGCAATACGGTCTTTGATGCTCCCGCCGGGATTCAGAAATTCGGCCTTCGCGAAAATATTCAGTCCGGTGGTCTGCTCCAGGCCGAGCAGTGGCGTATTGCCGATCAGATCCAGAATGTTTGTGTAGTACATGATTTCAACGCCTTTCTCTTTTAGAATGCAAATTGGATTCCTAAGTATTCATTTTCAAACGGGTGTCAGCAGGCTCTGCTTCATCAGGCTGCTTTGGCGATGCGTTTTGCCCGCTTCCGTTTGCGTATTCTTAAGTATAGTACGGTACAGCGGTTTTGGCAAGTTAAGGAATTTGTAATCTTTCGGGGAATTGCTTTTTCGCACACATTTTCTTATAATGGTACAGGCGGTATGGGATTCGTGAAGCGAGCTATTGTGTTTCACTGTGCCATTGTAGTGCGCAAAGAGAACGATATCGGTTTTTGCAGCAGAGCAAGCGTAAGGGAGGACGATGTTGTGGGAATGATAGAGCAGGATTACATTATGCGATTGATCTATGAGACAATCCGCACGTTGCTGCGGCTGATCTTTGGGATTGATCTTGAGAAGAAAGCAGGGCCGCTTTTTGAGGAGAAGAAGCTGGCTGAGCGGTACGAGACGCTTCAGGAGCTGATTGAGAACGGAAAGATCGAAGAGGCGGAGAACCGGCTGCTCGGAGAATTGAACGTATATGATCGGCGAGAGCTGGAGCTGGCGCTGTACTTCTATGCATATCTGAATGAGAAAGACAGTGATTTTTTGGAGGAGCACAATTTTTCCCGCCGTGAGATTGCGGAAGGGATTAAAATGGTATGTAGCCTGTTCGGTTATGGGACGATGGCGGAATCGCTGATGGACGAGATGGATCTGGAGTAGACAGTGACTGAGGGGAAGATGGAGACAGAAAAAAGGAAACGGCAAAAGGCATTCACTGGAAAGTGAGGGAAGCAATATGTATAGAATTTTGATTGTGGAGGACGACGCGGCGATCGCACAGGCCATGCAAAAACAGATTAAACTGTGGGGACTGGAAGTACAGTGCGCACGGAATTTTCGGGATATCATCGGGGAATTTCGGGAGTTTGACCCACAACTGGTGTTGCTCGACATCATGCTGCCGTTCTACGGAGGTTATCACTGGTGCGCCGAAATCCGAAAGATTTCAAAAGTACCGATCGTGTTTATCTCCTCGGCCTCGGACAATATGAACATTGTGATGGCGATAAATATGGGCGGAGATGATTTTATATCGAAGCCTTTCGATTTGAATGTGCTGATGGCGAAGATACAGGCGATTCTGCGGAGAACCTATGATTTTGCGAGCCCGACTGACACATTGGAGCATGACGGTGCAGTGTTAAATCTATCGGATGCAAGCCTGAGTTACCGGGGAGAGCGCATTGAGCTGACCAGAAATGAATACCGTATCCTGCAGACGCTTTTGGAGAACAAGGGGCAGGTGGTGAGCCGGGATACGCTGATGCAGCGGCTCTGGGAGACGGACAGCTTTGTGGATGAGAACACGCTCACCGTCAATGTCACGCGCCTGCGCAGAAAGCTCGCGGATGTGGGCCTGGAGGAGTTCATCGCGACGCGAAAAGGGCTGGGATATCTGATCATGTGACGGCGGAAAAGCGATGAAAAACAGAAAAACGCACAGAAAAATTCTGAAAGACTCAGATAGGAAAGAAAGCGGGGAATGCTTCGTGCTGTGTGCATATTTGAAAATACACAGAAAAGGAATCGCGGCGGCGGTGTTTTTTGGCGTGATTGCTGCCGTGATTTTTGCGCTGTATCAGCTGCCCGTCTCCGCGGTCGCTTATGTGACGGCGCTGTGGGCTTTCTTCGGTATGATTGTTCTGGGGTTGGACTATGGACAATTTTGCCTGAAGCACAGAGAGCTGCAGCGACGGCTCAATATTCTGCGTGAGGGGCTGGACGAGAGCCCGGGAAGCGGGGAGCAGCAATCCGTTCGGGCCTTCGATCCGGATGTGATACTGGAGCACTTGCCGACGCCCTCCGGACTTTTGGAGGGGGACTATCAGGAACTTCTGAACCTGCTCTGTCGGGAGCGCAGGGAGCTGCGAGAGGAGATGGAGCAGCGCTACCGGGAGATGATCGATTATTACACGGTCTGGGCGCATCAGATCAAGACGCCGATCGCGGCGATGCGCCTGATGCTGCAGGAGGAACGATCACCGGGAAACAGGGACAGAAACGAGACTGTAGGATCCGTTGATTTTGGAAAAGGGAGTGCAGGGGCGGCCGGTGTGGAAGAAGAGGCGGAAAAGACAGAAGCAAATATACGCGCACTCCGGGAGGAACTGCGGCGGATCGAGCAGTATGTGGAGATGGTGTTGTGTTATCTGAGACTCGATTCGAAATCGACCGACTATGTGATTCGCGAGTACGATCTGGATGAGATTGTGAAACAGGCGGTACGTCGGCATGCGACAACTTTCATCCAGAAAAGACTTCGTTTGGAGTATGAGCCCCTGGGTGCACGTGTTGTGACGGATGAGAAGTGGTTGCTATTTGTGATTGAGCAGGTGCTTTCCAACGCATTGAAATACACAAGCGAGGGCGGTATTACGATCACGCTTGAAGCGCCGAAAACGCTGTGCATTCGGGACACGGGAATCGGGATTGCGCCGGAGGATTTGCCGCGCGTCTTCGAGAAGGGTTATACCGGAGACAACGGGCGCAGCGATAAGAAGGCGAGCGGGATCGGAATGTACCTTTGCAGCAGGATCTGTGCGAATCTCGGGCATGGGATCACCGTGGACTCAATGCCCGGGCAGGGGACGGAGGTGCGGCTGGATCTGAAGAACGCGGAGCTGGAGATCGAGTGATTGAGTGATATGGACTGATTGACACAGATCTACTTCCGCAGTGGCAGCAAAGAGACCGGAATATTTGTAGACAGTTGAGTGTGCAGGCAATCAGATGGAAAGCTCGTTGGTATTGCGCAACCTTACAAAAATGTAAGGCTAACGTAAGGTGATTCGATGGCAGACAGAATCTTTCGCGGATAGAATAGGTCTGTATCGGGAGCACAAGGCTTGGGACTGCAGCATTTCTGTGCATCGCGAAGCATTGTTACCCTAAAGGACTAGCTTCGCGTCGCTGGGCACGGAGTGAACAGTAACCGCGGACCCGTTTGTATGGCTCTGAAGCTGATGTTTCCGACAAATTCCAAGGGGAGGCATAACGATGGAAATTCTGGCTGTCAACAATCTGAAAAAAATATACACGACGCGCTTTGGCGGGAACCAAGTGCAGGCGCTTGCGAATGTGTCCTTCAAGGTCGAGGAGGGCGAATATGTGGCGATCATGGGTGAGTCCGGCTCAGGCAAGACGACGCTTCTGAATATTCTCGCGGCGCTCGATACGCCGACCGCGGGCCATGTGCTTCTGGATGGACGCAATCTGGCGCACATCAAGGAGGCGGAGAAGGCACAGTTCCGCCGCGACAATCTAGGCTTCGTGTTTCAGGAATTCAACCTGCTCGATACCTTTTCGGTGCAGGACAATATCTTCCTGCCGCTCGTACTCGCGGGCATGCACTATCAGGAGATGGCGGAGCGGCTTACGCCGATCGCGAAGAAACTGGGTATCTCTGATCTCCTGAAAAAATACCCATATGAGATATCGGGCGGGCAGAAGCAGCGTGTCGCTGTGGCGCGGGCGCTGATCACCCATCCGCGGCTGATCCTCGCGGACGAGCCGACCGGGGCGCTCGATTCCCGCGCGACCGACGAGCTGCTGAGGCTATTCGCATCCATCAACAAAGAAGGGCAAACGATCCTGATGGTGACGCACTCGGTCAAGGCCGCGAGCCACGCGGGGCGCGTGCTCTTCATCAAGGACGGAGAAGTCTTCCACCAGATCTACCGCGGCGTGAGCACGGACGAGCAGCTTTATCAGAAAATCTCCGACACGCTGACGATGCTGGCGACGGGAGGTGACAGAAGATGAGTGTGTCATCGTACAGACCGGAGCTCGGAGCCAGTGACGGGCATTGTGTCGGCAAGTCTGATCCTGTTGGGCGTTCGGGCAGCCGTCGTGAATTAAAAGCCAGCGACGGGCATTGTGTCAGCAACTCCGACCGGCAGAACATCGATTGCGGAACCGGTAGCAATGCAGTAGAATTTCGCGAAAACCGCAATTTCAGCGGGACGGACGACGGCTATAGCGGATATCGCGCCCGGCTTCCGAGGCGCCGCGGTAGCCTATACCTGCGGCTGGCAGTAAGCGGCATCGCGAAGAACGGCCGCACCTACCTGCCGTACCTGCTGACCTGCGCAGGAATGGTAATGATGTATTACCTATTTCTGTTTCTCTCGCGCGACCGCTATGTGGCGGGTATGCGCGGGGGCGACACGCTCCAGTCGATGCTGCGGCTCGGATCCGGTGTTTTTCTGGTCTTTATCGTGATTTTCCTGTTCTACACGAACTCGTTTCTGGTGCGGAACCGGCAGCGGGAATTCGGGCTCTACAACATTCTCGGCATGGGGAAACGTCATCTGGCGCGCGTGCTTGTCTGGGAGAGCGCGCTGGTGTCATTGGTCTCGCTCGCGGCGGGGTTGTTTTGCGGCATCCTATTCTCAAAGCTCGGAGAATTGTGGATCGTGCGCGTGATCCAGGGCAATGTGCCGATGGATTTCAGTGTCGATCTGGGCGCGGGACTCACGACCTGCGCGCTGTTTCTGGCGGTCTTTACGCTGATTCTGTTGAAGGCGCTGTTTACGCTCGGGCGATCGAAGCCGGTGGAGCTGCTGCACAGCTCGGCCG
>CANQEB010000191.1 GCA_947594085.1 uncultured Lachnospiraceae bacterium
CTGCGTTCTTTTTCCTCTTTTTCTTTCTTATCGGTGGCGGCAAAGCCGGAGATGCTGGCGGATTACGAGGGAATGGTCAGCTATCTTGACCAGATCACAAGGCATTATCAGGGAATTTCCGCTACTTACATCGCGAACCCTGATTTTCCACACGGCCATCCGATGGTGATGAACAATGGCTGGGTTCCCGAGGAGGACTATGTGGAGGAGGAGCGCCCGTGGTATGTTGGGGCGATAGAGATCGATGACTTTAGCATCACAGAGCCATATTATGATGCGCGCACGGGGAAATATTGCATTACGTTCTCAAAGAAAGTGGAGACGGACAGCGGTGAGTTCCTGGGTGTGTTTGCCATAGACTTTTATCTGGACGTCCTGATGGAGATCCTCGGCGATGGATACTCCGGGACGGGCTACGCATTCCTCGTCGACCGGGACGGCAGAATCATCAACCACCCGAATCCGGAGTACCAGTATACGGGAGAGGGCACGCCGAACATCCATGATCTGGTGTACGAGAAGATCTACAATTCGTCAAAGATCGTGATCCTGCGCGACTATGACGGGAAACTGAAGGCTTGCAGCTCCATGGAGGAGAGCCTTTCGAATTTCAAGGTCATCGTGGTGAACGATTTCTGGATGATCTACGGGGATGTTTTTAAGTATGCGCTGTTGTTCCTCGTCCTGTTTGGCGCCTGCATCGGGGCGGTTGTCTTGCTGATGAACAACATGGTGCGCTGGCAGCACGAGACGGATGTGCAGCTGCAGGAGGCTGCGGATGCCGCACGGGCAGCCGATCAGGCGAAATCACTCTTCCTCGCCCAGATGAGCCATGAGATCCGCACGCCGATCAACGCCGTGCTCGGCATGAACGAGATGATTCTGCGCGAGAACAATGACGCAAATATTCAGGAGTACGCGGCGCAGATTCAGAGCGCCGGCGCTACGCTGCTCGCGCTGATCAATGGGATCCTCGATTTTACAAAAATCGAGAGTGGCAGGATGGAAATTCAGCCTGTGGTGTATGAGACAAGTATGCTGATTCTGAATCTCGTGAATCTGATCACAGACAGGGCTCAGGCAAAAGGACTTGCGCTGAACATGGAGATTGACCCGACGCTTCCGGAGGAGTTGTACGGAGACGACGTGCGTGTGCGCCAGATTATCACGAATCTTCTGACAAACGCGGTGAAATATACTCAAGAAGGCAGCGTCACCCTGAAGATTGAGGGCAGACATCGGGAAGGCGATGATATCACCCTCTATGTGGAAGTGAAGGATACAGGCATCGGCATTCGTGAGGAGGATATGGAACGGCTCTTTGGCATGTTCCAACGGCTGGATCAGGAGAAAAACCGAAATATCGAGGGAACAGGGCTTGGAATTCCGATCGTGCAGAATCTTCTTCACATGATGGAAAGTGAGCTGAAGGTCGATAGCGTCTACGGGGAGGGCTCTGTCTTTTCCTTTGAGCTGGTACAGCAGGTGATGTCCAACCGTGAGATCGGAGACTATCGTCAGAGCTTCCAGAAGCTGATCGGACGGAAGACGAAGCAGCAGTATGTCTATGCCCCGGATGCGCGCATTCTGGTAGTGGATGACAATGCGGTCAACCTTCGCGTGACGCGAAATCTGCTCAAGCGCAATGGAGTGCAGATCGACACGGCTGCCAGCGGCATGGAGTGTATCGAGCTTGCGAGAAAGACGAAATACAATATTATTTTCCTGGATCATATGATGCCGCAGATGGATGGAATCGAGACATTTGCGCGGCTCCGGGAAGAAAAACTGCTGCCGGGTGACACGGCCGTGATTATGATGACGGCGAATGAGATCATGGGAGCGCGTGAGGAGTATCTGAGGCAGGGATTTACCGATTATATTTCCAAGCCGATTGCGGTCAAGCAGCTTGAGGAAATGCTTTCGAAACATCTGCCGCCGGATATGGTCAGCTATCGGGAGGTTCGCAAGACGGCGGCAGCAGAGGGAGCGGAGCAGCCGACAGGCGGATCCGCCAAACAGGATTCGCAGAAACAGTCAGAGGATCCGATCGAGCAGGGTTCACAGAAGCAGGCAGAGGATTTGACCGAGCGAGCTCCACAGGAGCAGGCAGAGGATTCAGCCGAGCAAGCTCCGCAGGAGCAGACAGAGAATCTGACCGAGCGAAAGTCAGAGGCACAGGAAGCTGCATCTTCGGATGGCCCGATTCCGGGGATCGATATGTCTGTCGGGCTTACCTACTGTGCAGAGGACGAGGAATTCTATCGGGAAATGCTGGAGGAATACGTTGCCGACAACACGGCGGATGAGTTGGATGGCTACCGGAGCACCGAAGACTGGAACAATTATCTGGTCAAGGTACACGCTCTAAAGAGTGCTTCCCGCACAATCGGCGCCACCATGCTCGGAGACCAGGCGTTCGGCCTTGAGACGGCGACGCGGGAAGGCAATTATGAGTTTGTGGAGGATCACCATGAGAAGCTGATGCAGGATTACAGGCAGCTCCTTGCGAAAATTCAGACTTATCTGAATGAGAGGGAATAACCGCATCAGCTCTGGCGTGGAGTGCATTTCATATTTAGGATGGTTTTGACTGAGAATTCTGAGGATGTCTTTTCTATATTCAGAATGCTACCATATTTTTCAGCGATGTTCGACATGGCTTTTAACCCATAGCCGTGCTTGTATTTTCCGAGTCTCCGGCGCTGCTGTTCCGCGTCGGAGGCTTTTTCTGCCTCCGGGGACATACTGTTCATGCAGCTAATCGCAAGATAATTCCCGTGCACGTTCATGCTGACCTGGATATATCGCTCGGACGCCGGATCCATGCGTTCACAGGCCTCCAGCGCATTCTGGAGCATATTAGAGAGGAAGACACTGAGGTCTTCGTCCTGGATCGTCAGTTTTTCCGGGACAGCCAGGCTGTGCTTTATCTGTATTCCTGCCTTCGCTGCTCGATCCAGGTAAGATCCGGCAATTACGTTCACAATCGTGTTTTTGCTGTAACGGAACACAGGAAGATCGTTCAGTTCTTTCACAACCGATGTGATGTATTCCTCCGCGCGCTCGTTTTCTTTTTCCCGGATAAATCCCATGAGAGCGGTCAGGTGATGCGACATTTCGTGCCGCAAGGAATGTGTTGCGCTCTCCGCATCCAGCATCCGGTGATATTCCTCCCGCGTGGCACGGCCACGTTCCTCCAGCACGGCGACCATGGTCCGGGTCTCTGTACTTCTTCGCAGAAATTCCACCACAAGGATAATGATCGCCATCGCCGCGCAGGTATTCTGTATCAGCGACATCAGTGCGATAAAATATGCGTTAAACGCCAGAGAAAAGACGACCTCAAGGCATTCGAGTATATCGCCGCCGTATGCACGGCGCGCCTCCGAGAAAATGCACAGTGCAAAGACAGTCACTGTCAGCGCTGTGTACATGAGCGCGCGCTTTCGGTCGATCTGCTTTCGTCCGCGGACGATGAAATCGAGGAAAAAGATCACCAGAAACAACAGCGCGAGCAAGAAGGATCCCATGCCCGTGGCATCCGCCGCGAAATAACCATTCCCAGCGGTCGTCCTTAGCTGAAGGAAGATGTACACGCTCCAGACAACTGTGCCGCCCAGGAGCAGCCAGCGCTTCCAGCCGCCAAAAAGCAGCGCGAGGTAGAGACACAGAGGAAGGATATAATACTCTCCGAGGATCTGAATCACCGCATGGTCGTCTGTCTCCGCGACGACGCTGACGGTCGGCCCCTTCAACGTGTAGATAAACAAAAAGAGAAAATACAGGGCAAGGAGAAAGATGCGCGCATCTTTCCTGCCGTTTGGAATGTCCAGCACGAACACCACGATCAGGAGAACAATGCAGACGGCGTAGAGGATCAGAGCCGCGATCGGCATCACGAGATCCGCCAGGTATGGGGCGTATCTGGACTCATAGTTTCCCAGAGACGGGTAGACAGGTTCATAATTCGGTACTTCTCCGAAAAAGTAGGTAATGATCCTCAGAGTTTTGCCCTGATAATCGTCCGGGAGAGAAAGACGCATTGTATTTCCGTACGGGTAAAACTCGTGCTTCAGCGAAGCTCTCTTCTGAATAACCAGGTTCGTCCCGTCAAGGAGCAGGAACCCATCTTCGTTTCGCTCTCCATCCGGCAGCTCGGAGAAGAGCAGAAGATCGTCCAGGAAAATCTCGATCAACTGGTAGTTGTAGTGTACTGTCTCGATCTCTGGCGCGCGTGGGATTTCCTCCGTCATGACGCGCGAAATGCTCACGGCCTGTATGGATTTCTCAGGAAAGAATATCGCGTCATATTCGCCAAATTCCGGCGTTTCGACCGTCACATCCCCGTCCGAGAGGACTTCGTATTCCCAGCCGAAGCTCTGGTAGGAAGTGTCCCGCAGATAGAAATCCACTTTGTCGGTTCGGGCAAGCCCCAGGAGGATATTCAGGAATACAAAGACTGTGATTATGATAAAGACAAGTCCGATTACATACTGCGTCCGATATTCAGAGCGATTTCTTTGCATAGTATATTCACCCCTGATAAGGCAGTCTACTGTTTGCCGCAGTGTCAGTAAGGCAGACGATACTGTCTTTGCGGTCGCTACAGAGATTGCATTGATCCACAAAAATCATATATCGACATTATAGTATACTCATCTACATTTTACAACAAAAAGCGGATTCATTCCGTCTTGACGAAAACGGATGGAAAGGGCATAATAAAGGAAAAAATATGCTAATGCTCTGTGAAGCAAGGGGAAAACTATGGCGACATGGAAGACGCGTGGCCTCCGTGGTTCCACGCTGGAAGAACTGATCAACCGGACAAATGAGCTGTATCTGGAGAAGGGCTTGGCGCTGATTCAGAAGATCCCGACGCCGATCACGCCGCTTCAGATTGACAAAGATAGTCGACACATCACGCTGGCCTATTTTGATCAGAAGAGTACGGTCGACTATATCGGTGCGGTGCAGGGGATCCCGGTCTGTTTTGACGCGAAAGAGTGCACATCGGACACTTTTGCGTTGCAGAACATAAACTTAATCGAGCAACTCGC
>CANQEB010000192.1 GCA_947594085.1 uncultured Lachnospiraceae bacterium
TATGGACTTTTTTGATAACACTCGGCGCCGTCGTCACGAGGTCGAGATTGTACTCTCTCTCCAACCGCTCCTGGATGATCTCCAGATGCAGAAGCCCCAAAAAACCGCAGCGGAAGCCAAAGCCCAGCGCCACGGAGGTCTCCGGCTCGAACTGCAAAGAGGCGTCGTTGAGCTGCAGCTTTTCCAGTGCGTCCCGCAGATCCGGATACTTTGCCCCGTCCGCCGGGTACATGCCACAGAACACCATCGGATTTACCTTCTTGTAGCCCGGCAACGGCTCGGCACAGGGATGCTCCGCGTTCGTCACCGTGTCGCCGACACGCGTGTCCTTCACATTCTTGAGGCTGGCGGTCAGGTATCCCACCATGCCCGCACTCAATTCCTCGCAGGGGATGAACTGCCCCGCGCCGAAATAACCCGCCTCGACGACCTCAGCCTGCGCGCCCGTCGCCATCATGCGAATCGGCGTACCTTTTCGAACTGTGCCGTGCATGATACGCACGAAGATGATCACACCCTTGTAAGAATCATATACAGAATCGAAAATCAGCGCCTGCAATGGCGCATCCGGATCTCCCTTGGGAGCCGGAATTTTCTCGACGATCTGACGCAGCACTTCCTCAACGTTCTGTCCGGTCTTCGCGGAGATGCGCGGGGCGTCCTCCGCCTCGATGCCGATGACATCCTCGATCTCGTGAACCACGCGTTCCGGATCCGCGCTCGGCAGATCGATCTTGTTGATGACCGGCATGACATCCAGGTCGTGGTCGAGCGCCAGATAGACGTTCGCCAGTGTCTGCGCCTCGATGCCCTGCGCCGCGTCCACGACGAGCACCGCCCCGTCGCAGGCCGCCAGGCTCCTGGACACCTCGTAGTTAAAGTCCACATGTCCCGGTGTGTCGATCAAGTTGAAGATGTACTCTTCTCCGTCGTCCGCCTTGTAGATCAGCCGTACCGCCTGCGACTTAATCGTAATGCCACGCTCACGCTCCAGCTCCATATTGTCGAGCACCTGATTCTGCATTTCGCGGCTTGTCAAAAGCCCCGTCATCTCGATGATGCGATCCGCGAGCGTTGATTTGCCGTGATCGATGTGTGCGATGATGCAAAAATTTCTGATCTTATTCTGACTGATAACCACCTGTGTTCCTCCTGTCGCCTGCCGCCGTCATTGTCATTCAATGTTGATCTTTTCTCTGATTACATACTGCGGTGTCCTATTGATATTCAGGATCAGCTTCCCGATGTACTCTCCTATGATTCCCAGAATCAAAAAAGCGAAGCCGAACAAAAGCATAATCACGCACATGAGCGAAGACCATCCGATCGTGATCTCCGGGTCAAGAAGCTTCCGAACAAACACCACCACCGTCGCGATAAAGCCTGTCGCCGAGAGCAGCGTTCCCAGGATCGTTGCCATGCGAAGCGGCACTACCGTGTAATTCATAAACGTCATGAACAGCTTGAGCGATTTCCTGAAATTATAATTCGAAGTCCCTTCCTCACGCGAAAAATGCTCGATCTCTATGTTCGCAATGTTTCCGGTCGTGCGGTAAAACAGGATCTGAAGATACAGGTTGTAGCCGTCATACTTCACGAGCTCGTCCCTGACATACCTGCTGCAGCACCAGAAATTGCTCGCCTCCAGCCCCTTCGGACGGTCTACCATATGCCACATGATGAACGACGCGACCTTGCTCAGCGCGTTCTTCAAAAAGTTGAATTTTCTCTTCCGATAAATGCCGAAGACGACATCGTAGCCCTCCCGCATCTTCTCGATAAACGCCGGGATCTGCGAGGGGTGCGTCTGCATGTCATCGTCCATCCCCATAATGTATTCGCCGGTCGCCTCATGCAGTCCAGCCATGATCGCATTGTGCTGCCCGAAATTCTTCGCAAGGCTGATTCCCTTCACATTCGGATAGTCCTTTGCGAGCTGCCAAATCGCATCGCGCGTATCGTCGCGGGAAAAATCATTGACAAGAATGAACTCACAGTCCAGATCTTCAATTTGCCTGATTACATCCATGCTCATCTCTACCACCTTGCGGATCGTCCCGGCAGAATTGTAGCATGGAATCACAATAGATAATAGCATACCTCGTTCCCTTCTCTTATAGTATAAACACCGCTATCCCAGCAAAAATGATCAAAATCCCAATGATCTTCTGTCTGCTAAAACGCTCCTTGAGAATCAAGTAACCCATGATAAAGACAAAAAAGTAACCCGTCGACTCGATTACATTCGACCACGACAATGGCACCTTCTTCAGCGCTAGCATGGTGAGAATTGTAGAGACAAACAGCAACGCGTAGCCCGCAAGCACGTATCTGTTCAAGTATTCTTTGATCTTGTTCGGATAGGTCTTGTTCGCCGCTGTTTTCAAAAGAATCTGCGATAAGGATGCCACAAACACAGAGCAAACATAAATTCCCACATAAAACCACACACTATTCATCCGCCGTCACCACAACACATATCCCAACAAATATAATTCCTGCACCCAAAACCATATTCCAGGTAATCTGTTCTCCAAAGATAAACGCACCCCATACCATTGCCCAGATCAGCCCGACCGGCTTGTTCGCGTATGCCACCGATAAGGGTAGGTGCTTCAATATCTGCTGCCACACAATCGCATAGAGAAACATGATGAGCAGCGTCATCCCGAAAAAGATGATCCAGGGACCAGATAACAGATATTCATTCGCCGCAAACTTCGAACACACGCCGCTCAAAGAGCTAAACAGCAGGCTGGCATGAAGCAACAGAAAAATCAAGGGCACTCTTCTTTTCTTTTCAGTCTCCATCTTCTACCTTAACCTGAATCCTTTCCAGCACGGCTGCCAAAAGAGCTTCGCAATTTTCCATGGTATCGCCTTTGACAATCACCTGGCCAATCCTGTCTCTGCCGCTCTCCATGAGCCGAACGGTATCTCCCCTTTGAATGTTGAAAGACAAGTCCACCAAATCGCCACCGACTTTTGTCCCGGGAATGATCTCCTCGACAATCCCAGACGTTTTGGATTCCAGCTGTTTCACAATGACAGGCGTGCGTTCTTCTCTCGGTCTCTGAAAATACCGGCACACGGGCTCTCCCATGCAAAGACGAATCAGCATCTCGTAATAATTGACCCCAAAATGAATTCCTACCAGCTCCGGAAGGCATGTCGCCCCGGCCCGCATCGTCGCCTCAATCACATAAATCTCGCCATCCACAAGCATCATGTCAAAGTTCATAGGGCTGCTCACAACACCATATGCACGGATTACCCTCTCGATCTGTTCTCTGATCTTGTCCTCATACGGCTGTACCTTCTTGCAGGGGGTCCAATGTCCCATCAGGAAGAATGGATTTTTGTGATGGAGCTCATCTCCAACAGGCAAAAAATACGCCAGCTTCCCCTGCTCAACCATCACCTCTACGCCAAACACCGTACCGATCAAGAATTCTTCTACAATACAGTAGTCTTTTCCAGTTGCCGCCATAGTCGAAGGATACGCTGCAAAAAGGGCCTCTTTCGTATCACAGCGAGAGATACCCCGCCCGCCCATCTGATCGACTGCCTTGATGATCACCGGAAAGCGCAATGTCTCACTGGCTCTTTCCAGATCATCTCGACTGTATATCTTGACATGAGTCGCCGTATTCACATGTTCCTGCAGGAATGCCTGTTTCATGCGAGACTTGTCCGTACAAATCTGCACACCCTCCCAAGTCGGGCCCGGAAGTCCCAGCATGGAGGCAACATACCCCTGGCTGCGCAAACCCACGTCCATACAGCAGGTGGCGATTCCATCAATCTCATATCCGCGAGCCGCCTCCAAAATCTCGTCCGGCTTCGTGATATCGCAATAGCAGATTTCATCAGCTACAGAAAATCCCGGAAAATTCCCGGGAATACTGGTCACGATCGTATAATAGCCAAGACGCTTTGCTGCCTGAATAAGCGGAACCAACGAGTAAGAAGCTCCGAGAATCATTATCTTCTGCATATTTTTCCACTCTCTTTCGAACGAATTATATCATTATCATATCGAAAACTCAATCCTTTTCTTTTTTCGCCATCTATTATATAATAACTGAGAAATGTAAAATAAGAGGAGGCGTCCTTTTTGAAAAAAGTTGCTATATTACAGTCCAATTACATACCGTGGAAAGGTTATTTCGATCTGATTGGAATGGTCGATGAGTTTATATTATACGATGATATGCAATACACGCGCCGCGATTGGCGCAATCGAAACAAGATCAAAACGCAGGCAGGGCTTCAATGGCTGACGATTCCCGTCGATTCAAAGGGGAAATACTATCAAAAGATCAATGAGACGCGCGTGTCCGACCACGAATGGTGCGACTCTCACTGGAAAGCTATCTCGGTCAATTATGCCCACGCACCATATTTCAAAGAATACTCCGCGCAAATTCACGACCTCTACCAAAAATGCAAGGAAGAAGACTATTTGAGCCAGATCAATTACCTCTTTATCACAGAGATCTGCAGTATCCTCCATATCGACACAAAGATTTCCTGGTCATCCGACTACCATCTGGCGGATGGAAAGACGGAGCGCCTGGTCAGCCTCGTGAAGGACAGCGGCGGGAGCGAATATCTGTCCGGCCCTGCTGCTCGGGATTATATTGAGGACGACCTGTTCGAGAATGCCGGCATCAAACTCACCTACATGAACTATGACGGCTATCCGGAGTATCCGCAGCTTTTTGGAGAATTTGAACACGCAGTCTCCATCCTCGATCTGATCTTCAACACCGGAAAGGATGCCCGAACATACATGAAAAGTCCGCTCTGACTGCCGGCGCCTGCTCCAGTGCTGTTTCAGTTCTCTGCTATCCATCGATTAAACCAGCATTCAGCACCTGATGCAAAAGCGCCGCGATCGGCCGCATTGCATTTCGCTCTTCCTCAACAGTATTGAGCTGTGTCCCCGCCTCGATCAACAGAGAACGCGGCCGCAGGAACAACGAATCCGGCGGAACCGGCCGGCTGAAAGGCACCGCCCGGACAGCAGGAGATCTGTTC
>CANQEB010000193.1 GCA_947594085.1 uncultured Lachnospiraceae bacterium
TCAGATTGCGAAGCAGCGCCTTCGCCCTGCTCGCGCTCATGTCATTCGCGACAAGCAATCCCTTGCCCTGCAGACGTGAAGAAAGCTCCGTGGCTTTTCCACCAGGAGCCGCACACAGATCCAAAACCATGTCCCCCGGCGCAACCGGAAGCAAAGAGGCCGGGAGCATGGCACTTGGTTCCTGAATATAATAGAGACCTGCGTAGTAATGCGGATGCCGTGTGACCGGTTCGTCCTTTCGATAATAGAATCCATTTTTCGTCCAGGGAACCGGAATCAGATAAAATGGCGTCATCTCAAGGAATGCGTTCACCGATATCTTCTGCGTATTGACGCGCAACCCGGCATATCCCTGCTCTTCATAGCTTTGAAGAAATGATCCGTACTCTTCCCCGAGCTGCAGGCGCATCCGTTCTAAAAATTCCTGTGGTAAAGTAATCATAAAGTCCCCATATCATAACCGTCGCAAAAACGCTTCGCCCCATCTGAAGCATCCCCTTGCTCGGTCAGACGTCTCTGCTGATCGACTGCGCGCGATATCCCTCTGCAATGTTGTCGAGCTCTCTGCTGAAACGCTTCAGCTGATCAATATCATCTAATTCATAAATTCGGTAAAACTCATCCTGAATCTTCAGCACCTCTCGCTTGTTCGCGAGCTGATAGAGGTTCTGTATATTGTTCAGGATATCGGAGATCAACCTGGAATGAATCTGGGAGGAATTCTGCGCATCCATGATCTCACTTCGCACCGCGGACATCTCATTGTCGAGCTGAATAATCGCGTTCGCCGCATTTGTCAATTTCTCACGAATATGATCCGGAATATTTTTCTTGTACTTGTATTGAAGGGAATGTTCGATCGTGGACCAAAAATTCATTGCAAGTGTCCGAATCTGAATCTCCACCTTGATCTGCCGATCGCCATCCAGCGTTTGTACCCAGTAATTCACGATCATGTGGTAGCTTCGATACCCGCTATCCTTCATGTGATTAATATAATCGCGCTCATGGATAACCTCCATGTCCGTACGCCGCCGAATGATCTCAACTACACGCTCAATATCCTCCACAAACTGGCAGATGATCCGTATGCCGGCGATGTCGATCAGGCGGTCTTCGATCTCATCAATCGGAATATTCTTCTTCTGTGCCTTCTCCAGAATACTTGCGACCGTCTTCACACGGCCCGTCACCTGCTCGATCGGCGAGTACAGTCCTCTGCTTCTGTGTTCATAGATCAGATGTTCAAACTTGACAATCAGTTCCTTTACAGCCAAATCATATGGTGTCAAAATCTCACGCCATAATTGTATTTCCATAAACCGATAACCTCCAACGGTATTGCTGATATCATATTAACATATCCGCGCGGAAGATGCAACGAAACGTTTGCTGGGCGTCCGGTTGCGTGCATCAGGCGCAGATAGCCTGAGCAAACCGAAGCACCCAGTACGGATTCACGGACAGCTCCTGCGCATTCTCGGTACGGATATAGATGCCGAAATGGAGATGCACATCAAATTTTCCGCGTGTTCCTTCTGGGCCATAGCCCGTGTCACCCATCCATCCCAGGACAGTCCCTGCGGATACATACTCTCCGACCCGGAAGCTCCTGCTGTAACTGTCGAGATGCGCGTAGTAGAAATATCCACCGGAAGGGCTTCTGATTCCGATGCGGTACCCACCAAGGGGCAGCCAGCCGATCTTCTCCACTATGCCCTCTGTCATACTGACAATCCGATATTGTCCGCACAAATTTTCAGGGGGCATCAGGTCCGTGCCCTCGTGGCCTCGCCTTCCCCCGTAATTGCGCTCGAACATCCAACTGTTCTCGTACACGATCCCGTCCGAGTCTACCGGGAAGCACGCGACATCGTCTAGAATCGCCGAGTAGTATCCGCTGACGCGCTCGAATCCCTGCGAATTGTATCGAAGCATCCGCAGCTTCCATTTCAGGAGAAAATCTACAGAATTGCCCAGCGTTTCCGCTCTTATCTGACTTCCTGAATCACTCACGGCTTTCCCTGGAATCCGTGCACTCTTCGATATGTCTGACCTCAGAATGGCCAGCAGCTCGCCTGGTCTCATCCCGGAATCACGGCAAATCGCCACAAGCGACGCCAGCTGCTGTTCGGAGAGTGAAAGTCGTCGAAAGTCGTCCTCCTCCGCGTGTACCCCTGAAAGTTGCCAGGCAACGCCCTGCTGAAACAGCAGCGTCGAAAGCTGCACACTCACCGTTGCTAAAAAAAATAAAAAGACCAGATAGCTGCTGATCTGCTTCAAGGTACACGCCCCGTTTCTTTGCTGTTCCCTCCAAATGCCCTGCCCCTTCCGACCGCAAACACACTTGATTCCTGGCCGTCCCGTCAAGGCAGCGAATTTGTCTTTGAGAGTATATGCAAAGACAACCGCAAAACATTCTTCAACACGCAAAAGTGCCTGTGAAAATCCTGCGGAACTGACATGTCATCGCGCCCTTACAAAAGAGTGCGCCAAAAGCTGGCCATAATTCGGACATATCTGTCTCCGTGCACTCATACGATACAGTAATGACGGCCCTGAGAGCTCGTGATGAAAAAACTGTTCTGTTGCTTTTTCCTTCTGCTGCTTTATCTTCTCCTGTTTCCAGCACAAGCGCTCTCGAGCGCAAGAGCCGGATTGCTTTTGTGGTATCATTCTGTGCTTCCTGTGTTGTTCCCGTTTATGCTGCTCAGCGGTCTTTTGATCCGCTTCAACCTGCTTCAGCGGGTGCTTTCCACTCTCTCACGACCGTTTCGCTTCCTGTTCGGCTGCTCGCAGTACGGAGCGTTCGCAATCCTCGTCGGTTTCCTCTGCGGCTTCCCGATGGGTGCGAAAATTACACACGATCTGCTGGAGCAGAAAAAGATCAGCCGGCAGGAGGCGTATATCCTGTATGGATTTGTCAACAACCTGAGTCCGTCCTTTATTCTGTCTTTTCTGGCCGCAGACCAGATGCAGCATGCATCTCTGGGCGGACTTTTTCTCTGCAATATTCTCGGCTCCGCGCTTCTGTACGGATTTCTCAGCTCCGGAAGCCTGCGCCGGTGCAATCTGAATCAGCCTGATCTTCAACCGCGCGATATTCCTGCCCCCGTCTCCGCCCCTGATATACAGGAAATCTTTCGGCAGATTGATGAATGCATCTATGACACCGTGCAAAATGCGGTGCGCCTGGGCGCCTATATTGTAATGTTCGCCCTCCTGCTCGGCGCGGTATCCCTGCTGTTGCCGATGAAAAATCCGGCGGCCTTGCTGTCTGCCTCCTGCATTGAAGTGAGCAACGGCATTCATCTGCTCGCAAGTTCGTCCTTGCCATTCCACGCCAAATATCTGCTCATCTCCACACTCGGAGCGTTCGGCGGACTGTCCGCGCTCGCGCAGAGTGCATCCATCGCTTCCATGGATAAAGAGCTGCTTACGCACTATATAAAAAGCAGGGTAAAAATTACCCTGCTCTCAGCAATTCTAGCTATAGCTTCGATCTTATTCCTCCGCCTCAGCCTCTCCTGACTTCTCCGGCACCGTAGTGTAGCTCGACGGCTCCACCTGCGGAGAAAGCTCTGAACGATTCTTTGTCACAATATCGTAGCAAGACTGAATCGAGTTGATGAAGTTGTTGTATTTCGTGCCGGCCGAATCGATGGTGTGACTCATGATCTTCTCCAGATTGTCCAGCATTTCGTCTGTATAGCGGATCGCACTCATACGGATGTTGTTGGAATCCTCGGTCGCCTTGTCCATAATCTCCTGCGCCTGCGCGTTCGTCTGCTCAATCAGCTGATTCGACTGCTGAAGCGCGACCTGCATGACCTCGCTCTCGCTGACAATCTTCTGTGCCTGCGCCTGCGCCTCCGCGATAATATTGTCCGCCTTCGTCTGCGCATCCTCGAGGATCGCGTCCTTGTTGCTGATGATCTTCTGATAGCGCTTAATCTCATCGGGTGTCTTCATGCGGAGCTCGCGCAAAAGCTCCTCGAGCTCTTCCTTGTTCACGACAATTTTGGTCGAAGAAAGCGGCTGGAACTTACAGCTGTCAATAAACTCTTCGATCTCTTCAATGATTTGTTCAATTCTGCTGCTCATAATTTTCTCTCCTTACTTATTTATACTTTGTTTTCCCTCTGTTTCTCCGAAATTCTGCGCTGTATATGGCCCACTACGCTCTCCGGAACAAAACCGGAGATATCCCCTCCGTAAAAGGCCACCTCCTTAACGATCGTTGAGCTGATATACGCATATTGAAGTGCTGTCGTGAAGAAAAGTGTATCGATTCCACGATCAATGCTCCGGTTCGTCTGTGCCATCTGAAGCTCGTACTCAAAGTCCGTGACCGCGCGCAGACCACGCACAATAAACCTTGCGTCACAGCTCTTGACAAAGTCAACTGACAACCCGGAAAAGGATTCTATGCGAACATTCGGTATGTGTCCAGTTACTTCAACTAACATATTAACACGTTCTTCGACAGAAAACAACGGTATTTTTGCATTATTATTCAAAACTCCGACAATTAGCTCGTCTACCAGCGCCGCTGCACGCTCGATTATGTCGAGATGTCCCTTCGTAACCGGGTCAAAGCTCCCCGGATATACTGCCCTTTTCATGCGTTCTCCTCCGCCAAGCTCAAAAAGACATGCTTGTTTGTCTTATATTTCTTTTCACGTATCATTTCGTATCCGAGCTCGCTTACATATGAAAATTCCGTCCGCAGATCAGATTCTACGATGATTTTTGTCCCTGGTGTCACAAAGGATGGCCTGTCTCTCGCGATCTCTTCAAGTACTCTGCGTTCCAATTCTTTTCCGTAAGGGGGATCCATAAATATAATCTGAAACGGTTCTTGTCCCTCCAGCCTCAGGAGTGCTGACAACACATCACACTGCAAAACGTCAGCCTGTTCCGCCAGATGGGTAAAGGCCAAATTCTCCCGAATACAGTCGGCCGCTGCCCGCGCCGACTCAACAAAACATGCGTACTGCGCACCCCGTCGTTCACCTGCACGAAAGTATTGGGTCCGA
>CANQEB010000194.1 GCA_947594085.1 uncultured Lachnospiraceae bacterium
TGTCGCTGGTGGCGCTTGTCATGGTTGCCTGGGTAGGTTTTTCCGTATATAGCACGTTGAATCCGGCGGATACGACGCCGGCCGAGAAGCCGACCTACACGATTGACACTTCGGCGCTCGACGATTTTATGGGGACCCTGGATCCGGAGGAAGAATAAATTCGGGCGTTTGCTTCCTTGCGGGAAGTGAACGGCAGTATTTCAGGCGATCTGGGCTGTTGCAGGATCGGATATCCGGTTTTGCGCAGCCTTTTTCTATCGCCAGGGAAAGGCGAAGCTGCGTGTATGCAGGAGGAAGAGAAGAACCGCAGGAGAAGAGACATGCGGTGGCAGAAGATTTGTAACGGTAGAAGCCCTGCAGGAGCAGAAGACCTGCGCAGTGGTTTTTTGACATGACAAAGGAAAGGTGGTGGTTTTTATGACGCGAAGTACGACGAAGATGAGCACAGCGGACGCACCGGGGCCTGATCCCCACATAAAAACTGCACACAAGGAGGTTTGCCATGTTAGATATCGAGACACTGAGGGATTGTATCGAACATAAGCAGTACGCCAGGATCCGCAGCGAAGTCACGGACATGAATGAGGCGGACATCGCAGCCTTGCTTGAAGAGCTGGAGGGCTCCGAGAACGACCAGCTGAAGGTGTTTCGCATCCTGCCGAAGGCGATCGCGGCGGACGTGTTCTCGCATCTTCCGATCGAGGTGGAGCGCAAGATCATCACATCGCTGACGGAGCGCGAGGCCGCGAACATCATCGACAATCTGTACGCCGATGATGCATCCGATCTGATGGAGGAGATGCCGGCGGGTGTCGTCAAGCGGCTGCTGGCACAGACAACGCCGGAGACCAGGCGTGATATCAACCATTTGCTTCAGTACCCGGAGGATTCTGCCGGGAGCGTGATGACGGTCGAGTACGTCGACCTGAAGGAGGAGTATACGGTCGGGCAGGCGATCGAGCGGATTCGCCGGACCGGGATTGACAAAGAGACGATCAATACATGCTATGTGATCAACCAGAACCGCAAGATTCGCGGCACAATCTCGCTGCGCATGCTGCTTTTGAGTTCCCCGGAAGAAAGAATCGGGGATCTGATGGAAGAGAACGTCATCACGATCAACACGATGATGGACCAGGAGGAAGTGGCTCGCCAGTTCCAGAAGTACGACTTCGACGCGATGCCGGTCGTAGACAGTGAGAACCGCCTTGTCGGCATCATCACGGTCGACGACGTCATGGACATCATTGAGCAGGAGGCTACGGAGGATATCGAGAAGATGGCGGCTATCACGCCGACCGACAAGCCGTACATGAAGACATCCGTGGTCGAGACGTTTCGAAAGCGCATTCCGTGGCTGCTGTTCCTGATGATCTCGGCGACATTTACAGGAAAGATTATTCAGGGTTACCAGGACGCGCTCGCCGCGTATTCCGTACTCACGATGTACATACCGATGTTTATGGACACCGGCGGAAATGCCGGAGGGCAGGCGTCTGTCACGGTCATAAGAAGCATCTCACTCGGGGAGATCGCATTCCGGGACGCTTTGAAGGTCATCTGGAAGGAGATCCGCGTGGCGGTGCTCTGTGGGGTTACGCTGGCTGTTGTGAATTACGGAAAACTGCTCTTATTTGACCACGTCGGGATGCAGGTAGCGCTTGTCGTCTGTCTCACAATGGTCGTGACGGTGGTGGTCGCGAAGATTGTGGGCTGTGTCCTGCCGATCCTCGCGAAGCAGGCTGGCTTTGACCCGGCGGTCATGGCGAGCCCGTTCATCACGACGATTGTGGACGCGATCTCGCTGGTCATCTATTTCCAGATCGCGACGCGTCTACTTGGAATATAGCGATATAAAGCCCGGTTGCGCGGGAGACGAGTACAGAAACATAGAAGGGTAAGGAGAAACACAGAATGAGCAAGGAAATCACTGTGCGACAAAATCGATGTGACCGGGAGATGAATTTCCTGTTGTTTGGCATTTTCTTCCTCTTTGTGGTTATGCAGGCAACATCATTTGGTCTCGGGCATGATGAGCTGGCTCATAGGATCAACATGCTTCTTTGTATTGTGTTTGTGCCGGGATTCTTTTTCTGTCAAGGATATTGTTTCTTTGCTGATGCAGGGCAGGACGGGGTAAAGGGCGCCAGGGAGCAAGCGTACAAGAGTGCTGCCCGGTTTGGACTTTATTATCTGTTGTTTGCGGCAGGCCAGATATTTCTGGAGAGTGGATTTTCTGGAGGCTATAGTATCACCTCGGCCTTGACGGTACATGAAATTCCAGCGGTGGCTGCGGTATTTTTTTCGCTCGCTGTCATGCTTGTGTTTGTGGGCTTTTTTTCCGGGCAGCTGTGTGATGCCATGGAGCGTGGAAAGACCGTCTGCCTTGTGACAGGGGTTTTGTGTCTGGCGTGTGCCATGCTCCGCATACATGGAGAAGTCTATCCGCTATTTGCTTCAATTCTAGGTGCTGAGGGTCAGGCGGCTGTGCCGGGCGTGTCTTATTTTGCGTTCTTTCTTCTTGGAATGTGGTTTGCGAAGCAGCGACCAGGATTCCGGTGGAACTATCTGGCTGCGGCAATACTGATCAGCGCGATTGGCCTCTTGCTTTGCTTCTCACTTGTGAAAGCGTTGGGGCAGGTGATCCTCTCTTTCCTTCCCATCTATCTCATCTATATTGCGTCAGAGGGAATGTCGGAGCTCGCCTTGCGCTTTCGAACGCCGAGATTTCTATGGGCAAGTGGAGAGCCGGTAATTCTTGCCTCCTGTGCCCTGGTTTTTGCCGTATCGATAGCGCTGGAGATGAAGCTGCTGAGCAGGGTCAGTGGCAAGCTGTTGCTTGTGGCTTGTATCGCGCTTCCGTTGGCGGTATATTTTGTCATTTTGATTACGGTGTTGTGTGGGCGCGCATGCGAGAAGGGCATGGTTTGGTTTGAGACTCGTGTGAAGCATAAGACGGCGATGTATTTTCTGCTGTACACGCTGGCGTTTCTCCCTATGATGGCGATTGTATTTTTTACATTCTTGCTGCTTGGGAGATCTTTTGTGTGGGTCGGAGACGGCCTGACACAGTATTTCCCACGGGCGATCTATTTCAGCGAATACATGCGAGGGCTTCTTTCGAACTTGCTGCACGGGAATTACACGCTTCCGATGTACGATTTCCGAAACGGGATGGGTTCTGAGATCATTTACAGCTTTGAACCGCTTTATTTTCTGCATGCTCTTTTCAACAAGAATCATATGGAGTTCGCCTACAATCTGGTGACGATTCTCAGGTTCTACCTGGCTGGGATCACGTCATCGGTTCTCTTTTTATATTTCAAAAAGAAGTATTTTCCGGCTTTTTTGGGAAGCGTTATTTATATATTCTGCGGCTTTGCCCTGTACGGTGGAGCGAAGCATACGATGTTCATGATACCGATGATCATGCTTCCGCTTCTGATCCTTGCGATAGAAGAGATCATACGAGGCCGGCGTTGGTATCTGTGCACGATCATGACGGCGATCTCTCTGTTTAGCAACTTCTATTTTCTCTATATGAATACGATCGCGATGGGCATATATTTTCTTGTGAGATTCTTCTGTCAGAAGGAGAAAGAGAAGAGGACATTCCGCAAATTCCTGACAAAGGGATTGACGATCAGTGGTTCATATCTGCTTGGCGTGGCGATGTCCTGTATCGTTCTGGTCACGACGTTCGGCTCTTACATCGGCTCGACGCGCAACGGTGCAACGGTTATCGGCACACCTTCGCTGTTTTTCTATTCAGGGCAATGGCTTATCGGCTGTTTCCTCAATTTTATTATGACATTCAGTTCGCTTGGATATTCCCTGAGGCTCGGATACCTGCCGATTGCGCTCTTTGCAGTGGTGTTCCTGTATACGCAGAAGGGAAAGAAGGAGCAGAAGATCCTGTTTGCAATCGCAGCGCTATTTATGGCGCTTCCCCTCGCGGCCTTTGTGTTCAGCGGATTCAGTTCGGTTATAAATCGCTGGTGCTATATCGTATCGCTGCTCGTGGCATTCATCGTCGCAGATGGTCTGCCGGATATGCTTCAGATGAAGAAGCGCGGTCTGTGGATCTGTGGCGGGGTAGTTTTGCTGTACGGCTTTTTTGCGCTGTGTGGGGATACGGAGATTACGGGTTCCACGCCGTTCGCGAAGGTTGCATTCGTCGAGCTTGCGCTTACCTTTGCAGTTTTGGTGGTATGCCAGGAGAGGTTCCCAAGTATTGGCAGAGGCATGAAAAGAGGACTTCTGTTGGTTTTGACATTTGGCATGCTCTTTAGCCAGGGATTTACAGAGTTCATGCTTGGACAGGAGATCAATCGATACATGGGCCGTGACAAGACGGAGGAGGAGATTACGAGCACGCCACTTGCCGCACTCTCAGAGATTGAGGATGACAGTTTTTACCGCGTGACCGCTCCGAAATTGGACTATTTGTCTAGTTCGGCGTCCCTGCTTCTGGACTTCTACCCGATTACGACGGTGACCAGTGTACTGAATGGAAACGAAGTGGAGTACATGGGAAAGATGGGAAGCACAAGCTATACGGTGGTTCAGCTCCGTGGCCTGGGCAACAGAGCGATGCTGCATGCGCCCGCTGCTGTGAAATACTATGCGGAGTATGCGGACGAACCTCGCCCGTTCCCATATGGCAGCAAGGAATTGCTGCGGACGGAAGTGGACGGGCGGGAGACGATTGTCTGCGAAAATGAATATGCCCTTCCGCTTGGCTACACCTGTGCGGAGACAATTTCCGAGGAAGAGCTGGAGCAGTACAATGCGGAGGAACGTCAGGAGATCCTCATGCAAAAGGTGATGCTCGCCGGCGCAGATTCCTCTGGGAACACAAAACTTCAGCTCACAGGGGAGTATCAGAAGCCTCGTGTGGTGAAAGAAAAGAATCTCCATATGGAGGATAACGCTCTGATTCCGGATGCAAAGAAGAAAAGGAATCGATTAAAATTGGCTTTTGAGGGAAAACCGCGCTCTGAGACGTACCTTGTGCTGCGGGATGTGG